>NZ_PTRH01000006.1:0-270907 GCF_002965045.1 Escherichia sp. MOD1-EC6300
GGTATTAAAGCCTCATTCAGCAGTTCGTTAAGCGGGCATCTCGGGGTGGGGTATAGCCATGGTGCCGGTGTGGAATCGCCATGGAACGCGGTGGCTGGTGCGAACTGGTCGTTCTGACCATCAACGCTTAAACTGCGCTTCGGCGCAGTTTCCGTTTACAGGATGTTAAAAGGGAAAATTCTGCGGCAAAAAAAGCCCGCCAGTTACGGCGGGAAACCTCATCCTATGGGAGAACAATGAATAATGAAATTGCGGGGTTATCATCTCCCAGCATACCAATACTAACAATAAGGTTATTTACTCAGCCAGGTATAAACAATTTGTTCTGTGTGGGGGGAACGGCATTAAGGTGTAAAGGGGGGGAAGCAATGCGTCGCATCAGCAAGAATGCTCGCCGCGCTTACTAAACGTGGATGAGAGGAATGAAAAACTCAAGGCAGAGATGACTCTGCCTTAAAGATAAATGCGCTTTTACAGCGGGCTTATTTCAGCTCTTCTGCTTCCGGTAAGGTCACGTTCAGCTCAAGAATAGAAATATCGCCATCTTTTTGCTCAAGCTGTACGGTTACCATCTCAGGATCAATTTGTACGTATTTACAAATGACCTCAAGAATATCTTTACGCAACTGCGGCAGATAATGCGGTTCTGCATCGCTGCGACGGCGTTCAGCAACAATAATCTGCAGCCGTTCTTTTGCAATGTTGGCCGTGTTTTTCTTCCGCGAGAGAAAGAAATCGAGTAATGCCATAACTTATCCTCCGAACAAGCGTTTGAGGAAGCCTTTCTTCTCTTCTTCAATGAAGCGGAAAGGACGTTCTTCTCCCAACAGACGTTCTACGGTATCTGCGTAGGCTTTACCCGCATCGGCGTTAATGTCGAGAATGACCGGTTCACCCTGGTTAGAGGCGCGCAATACTGATTGATCCTCAGGAATCACGCCGACGAGTTTGATGCGCAGGATCTCCAGCACATCTTCCATGCTCAACATGTCACCTCTGCTCACGCGGCCTGGGTTATAACGCGTTAACAGCAGATGCTCTTTAATAGGCTCTTCGCCATTTTCTGCGCGGCGTGATTTCGACGCCAGAATGCCTAAAATACGGTCAGAGTCGCGTACTGAGGAGACTTCCGGGTTGGTGGTAATAATGGCTTCGTCTGCAAAATAGAGTGCCATTAACGCACCGGTTTCAATCCCTGCCGGGGAGTCACAAACGATAAATTCAAAGTCCATCGCTTTCAGATCATCAAGAACTTTGGCGACCCCTTCACGGGTAAGGGCATCTTTATCGCGTGTTTGCGATGCCGGAAGAATATAGAGATTTTCAGTACGCTTATCTTTAATTAACGCCTGATTTAGCGTTGCATCGCCCTGAATGACGTTGACGAAATCGTAAACGACCCGGCGTTCACAACCCATAATCAGGTCGAGATTACGCAGGCCGATATCAAAATCTATCACGACAGTTTTCTTTCCCTTCTGGGCCAAACCAGTGGCGATGGCCGCGCTGGAGGTTGTCTTACCAACACCCCCTTTGCCCGAAGTAACAACAATAATGCGTGCCATAGAAATTCCTTGTTAAAAAGGGATCAATTTAACGGTTGAACGGTCAAAGCGTTTTCGACTAACTGTAGTCGCGCTGCTTTGCCATAAAATTCTGCTGGGATTTGATCACTCAGCCAGTATTCACCTGCGATGGACACCAGTTCCGCCATCAGGTTCGTACAAAATATTTGCGTTTCCCGGTCACCACTTGCCCCTGCCAGCGCACGACCGCGCATCATGCCATAAACATGAATGTTACCATCGGCAATCAATTCGGCCCCAGCGCTAACGTGGCTTGTAACAATCAGATCACATTGTGGAGCATAAATACGCTGACCGGAACGCACCGGGGTATCTATTAAACGCGTTTTTGTGACCGGCGTTGTATTTTGCGCTGGAGCCTGCGGTGCGGGAGCTGGACGCGGCGCTTTTTCCTTTCCTTCCGTCAGGATAGGCAGCCCCATCTTTTCAATTTCGGCTTTAAGTTGCGCATCTTTGCAGCCACTTACGCCAATAACCCGCAAACCGGTTGCCGAAACAGCCTTATGCATCGCTGACCAGTTTACCGGGTCTTCAAGTGCACTGACGTTGAGTACAACAGGGGCATGTTTTAAAAATGCGGGGGCCTGAGCGATTTTGTCTTCCAGCGCCTGATGAATAACCTTAGGTTCTGCCTCATGCAGATGAACCACAGATAAAGTGAAGCTACTGCCTTTAAGCTCGATTGGCGTGTTTGACATCCTGGCCTTACTCAATTAGCTATTAATCATCGCCAGCGCGCGATGATGTTCCGAAGACTATAAGGCATGTTATAGTCTGGATTATATTGAGGCAAGTCACCCTCCCATTTATTCAGAGTAAAAGTCTATTCTGTGATAAATGACGCTGATTCATAGCTTAAAAAATATCCTTGTCAATCAACCTATTGCCGTCGTACTTTTGATTGTTCTTATTTACGCTTCCTTTTTCCGCACCCTAATCGTGACAGCATCTCCAGACCTGTTTAAATATCCAGTATTGAGGAAAGTGTATTTTTTCACCACGCCAGGCTTTCTTAACTTTCCATTTTTTGCGGCATCATTAAAGAACAGATACCCGTTATCTTAATATCCGCCACAGAATTGCTCTATCATAGAAACCGCAGAAGACGTCTGATACTTCTGTCAGGTCATCGTAACTCGTCCAGGTCAGCGGTTTTGATTACGGATTGATGATGAAATGAGCATAAGTGTTGTACGGTTGGATTATCAGGATGTGCTATGAATATGATGCGTATTTTTTATATCGGATTGTCAGGTGTGGGGATGATGTTCTCATCAATGGCGTCTGGAAATGACGCTGGCGGACTTCAATCTCCGGCGTGCGGCGTTGTTTGCGACCCGTATATTTGTGTGAACTCAGATGGCATTTCCCCAGAGTTAACAAGGAAATATCTCGGCGAAAAAGCCGCTGAAAACTTACAATCATTACAAGGCTACGATCCCAGCGAATTTACATTCGCTAACGGTGTATTTTGCGATGTTAAAGAAAAATTATGTCGTGATGATCGTTATTTTGGTGTGGATGGTAAGCGGGGTGGAAAAATCAATCAAACCACCACAAAGATGTTATTTATGTGTCGTGAGTGATGCCTTGTTTACATTATGTTCTATTCGGCATTGTCTGCTATTCGTCATTAACCTCTTGAGCGACAGAGAGGAGTGGGGCGTTAACGTTTATGACGGGGAGAGTCCCCGTCGGTTGACATTTACTTAATTTGAATATTGACGTTATATTTTTTAGTTTTGTTTTTACGGGCGTCGTTTCGGGTTTGCAGCACTCGCAGCTCATATTTGCCAGAAGCAGGGAGTGAGTATTGTCCGTGACTATCGAGTTCTGGGGAATATCTGGATAAATCAACAGAATCATCGATTCCTGGCCCGAAGAGGTAAGTATCAGCGCCTTCATTAGAGATACTCACATGCACTTTCTGACCTTTTTTGGCATAGAAGATATATGTATCGTAATCGTATCCCTTTATTTCGCCGGAGTACTGAGCGCTGCTATGGCCTTTTCTGAACTCAACATTGACATTCTTACCCGCAGCAAAGCTCGTGGAGGTTAGCAGTGCAAGCAATAATACAGCCTTACTGATGCCCTTGATTTTCATAGGTAGTCTCCTGTTCAGAATGAGTACGATGAACTGTTATAATATAACAATTCATCACAGGAGAATTCCAGTGGCTTTCCTGCGTTCGGTTAAATCCCGGCGCGGCATTTTTGCCGGGGATCACTTATTAAGGGCGCATGGACTGAACAAACCGCAGAAATCTACAGCTGGCTGGCTTGTGGCGCGGGTTTCATTGATGTTAGCTTATGCCAAAACCTGGCATCTTAAAGAGTAAAAGTATGTTTTGTGTGATTTATCGAAGCAGCAAGCGTGACCAGACTTATTTATATGTCGAAAAAAAAGACGATTTTTCGCGTGTACCTGAGGAACTGATGAAAGGTTTTGGTCAGCCTCAGTTAGCGATGATTCTGCCGCTGGATGGGCGGAAGAAACTGGTCAATGCCGATATTGAAAAGGTTAAACAGGCATTAACCGAGCAAGGTTACTATTTGCAGTTACCGCCACCACCCGAAGATTTGCTGAAGCAACATCTTTCCGTCATGGGGCAGAAAACAGACGACACGAACAAATAACCGATATCCGGCGGTGGCATTATCTTTGTCGGCGCGGGTTTTCATATCCACGATAAGGTGAGGGGAACGTTATGTATCAACATCACAACTGGCAAGGTGCGCTGCTGGATTATCCGGTGAGTAAAGTAGTCTGTGTTGGTAGTAACTATGCCAAACATATTAAAGAGATGGGCAGCGCAGTGCCCGAAGAGCCAGTGCTGTTTATTAAACCAGAAACGGCACTGTGCGATCTGCGGCAGCCATTGGCGATCCCATCCGATTTCGGTTCAGTTCATCATGAAGTCGAACTGGCGGTATTGATTGGCGCGACGCTGCGTCAGGCTACGGAAGAGCATGTCTGCAAAGCCATTGCCGGTTACGGCGTGGCGCTCGATCTGACATTGCGTGATGTTCAGGGAAAAATGAAGAAAGCCGGGCAGCCGTGGGAAAAGGCCAAAGCGTTTGATAACTCTTGTCCGCTTTCCGGGTTTATTCCCGCGGCGGAATTCACCGGCGATCCGCAAAATACAACGCTGGGCCTGAGCGTAAATGGCGAACAACGCCAGCAAGGTACGACTGCGGACATGATCCATAAAATCGTTCCGCTGATCGCTTATATGAGCAAGTTTTTTACCCTCAAGGCCGGTGACGTTGTGCTGACAGGCACGCCTGATGGCGTCGGCCCGTTGCAAAGCGGTGATGAGCTGACAGTCACTTTCGATGGGCATTCTTTGACAACTCGCGTTTTGTAATACTTTTTGCCGCCTGAAAGCGGCGGCAAAACTTGCATCGCTGTGCCAGACTGGTTATAAGGTGCGTTTTAACGTAATGGCGGAACACCTGATGAGCGATGTACCTTTCTGGCAAAGTAAAACCCTGGACGAAATGAGCGATGCGGAATGGGAGTCGTTGTGTGATGGTTGCGGTCAGTGTTGCCTGCATAAACTGATGGATGAAGACACCGACGAAATCTACTTCACTAACGTCGCCTGTCGCCAGCTCAATATTAAAACCTGTCAATGTCGGAACTACGAACGTCGTTTCGAGTTTGAACCCGACTGCATTAAACTAACCCGTGAAAATCTGCCAACATTCGAATGGTTGCCAATAACCTGCGCTTATCGCTTGCTGGCGGAAGGTAAAGATTTACCTGCGTGGCATCCGCTGCTTACTGGTTCGAAAGCGGCAATGCATGGCGAACGTATCTCTGTGCGTCATATCGCAGTGAAAGAATCAGAAGTGATTGACTGGCAGGATCATATCTTAAATAAACCTGACTGGGCGCAGTGATAAATTTAATAGATGTTGATGGGGGCTTTCTTAATATACGTCTGAATGCTCGCCATTTCGTAGCCCTGTTTTTGAAAGCGCTCTGTCATAATGAGAGTTACCCGATACCTTATTATCAGCAGGTAACTCTCAATCTTTAAAAAACGGCTGTATTTTTAAATGTGATAAACTTTATACCTTGAGTACATGGAGAGAATAATCGCTTATCAGACTTCAGGTACCTCAAAGAGTGTCTTCTTACCGTGTCTTTTCTGATACTCATTACAGGTGTTAATCATTTTTTTTGCCGCTTCTTTTAGCAAAGAAAGCATTAAATCATCATAATCAACGTAGAATCTGGTTGTTTCAGTTTCCGTTTTTATCTCCCCGATGGCGGCTATTTCGGTGGTTAATTTCAATTTGGCAGCATCGATATCTTTATTCGCTTGTTTAACCGTGTTAGACAGGGTGGTAAAGAAACTCTGCACAGATTTTAACTTGTTCTTCAATTCTGGAATCAGTTTCCCTTCAACTACGCCCGCAGCAATAGAATAGGAAATGATTAATCCAAATGGACCGGCGACGACACCGGCTGCGGCACCGGCATACGCTTCCTTCCTGATTTTATCTACCTGTGACTGGAAATAGCTGCTTTTTTCTGAAAAATCATTGGTTAACTGGCTATCTAACGCCAGCAGTTTTCCAGAAGCGTTGTTGAAACTTTGTGAGCTTACCAGCAGAGATTTTTGCGCTTCATTCAGCTTCGTGATGCCGTCATCCAGTACCTTAATGAGAATGTCTTTCTGGGCGGATGCTTTCTTCTCATTGTACTCATCAAATAGCAAAATATATGCTGCGAGCAATTGCGTCGCAACACCACACCATTCATACACCGTTTGGGTTGCTTCAAAATACTTATCCTGGCTATCCATAAGTAAGGTTTTAATATCGCCAACTAAAACGGAGGCTGCCTGTGAATACTCCTGTTTAAAGCGACTTAGCTCTTTTATGGTTTCATCGAAGGTCTGCCAGGGGATGACCTGATCGAGATATTTATTATAAAGGTCTAATGCTCCATCTGCGGTTTCGATTGCGTTTTTAACTACCTCTACCGTTTTATCTGCAACGATTTCAGTCATAATCATTCGCCTCTTTAAATATATAAATTGTAATGAAACCCCTGTTTTACAACGATTAATGAATTTTACTTCATCTAATTCATAGTTAGGCGGGTGAGATGCGTCAATGTCTTTATTTCTATTAATATGATAAATATCAAACAATGTTTAATGTCATTATGGCGAATGCTTCTATTCTATTTTTAGCCGGGTGATATTTTTCATTTCTGCTGGATGAGCGTCGTCGCCAGAAGGCCGCGTGAGCACAGGATAAGAGAACGAAAAATCAGCAGTCTATGCAGCGACAAATATTGATAGCCTGAATCAGTATTGATCTGCTGGCAAGAACAGACTACTGTATATAAAAACAGTATAACTTCAGGCAGATTATTATGTTGTTTATCAAGCCTGCGGATCTCCGCGAAATTGTGACTTTTCCGCTATTTAGCGATCTTGTTCAGTGTGGCTTTCCTTCACCGGCCGCAGATTACGTTGAACAGCGCATCGATCTGAATCAACTGTTGATCCAGCATCCCAGCGCGACTTACTTCGTCAAAGCAAGTGGTGATTCTATGATTGACGGTGGGATTAGTGACGGTGATTTACTGATTGTCGATAGCGCTATTACCGCCAGCCATGGTGATATTGTCATCGCTGCTGTTGACGGCGAGTTTACGGTGAAAAAATTGCAACTACGCCCGACAGTGCAGCTTATTCCCATGAACAGTGCATATTCACCCATTACCATCAGTAGCGAAGATACGCTGGATGTCTTTGGTGTGGTGATCCACGTCGTTAAGGCGATGCGCTGATGTTTGCCCTCTGTGATGTAAACGCGTTTTATGCCAGTTGTGAGACGGTGTTTCGCCCTGATTTATGGGGTAAACCGGTGGTTGTTTTATCTAATAACGACGGTTGTGTTATTGCCCGCAACGCCGAGGCAAAAGCGCTGGGCGTTAAAATGGGCGATCCCTGGTTCAAACAAAAAGATCTGTTTCGCCGCTGTGGCGTGGTTTGCTTTAGCAGTAACTATGAGCTTTACGCCGATATGAGCAATCGGGTGATGTCGACGCTGGAAGAGCTATCGCCCCGCGTCGAGATTTACAGTATTGATGAGGCATTCTGCGATCTGACCGGTGTGCGTAATTGTCGCGATCTGACTGATTTTGGCAGAGAAATTCGCGCAAAGGTGCTACAACGTACCCATCTTACTGTTGGTGTGGGGATCGCCCAGACCAAAACGCTGGCTAAGCTTGCCAATCATGCGGCAAAAAAATGGCAGCGGCAGACGGGTGGGGTGGTGGATTTATCAAATCTGGAACGCCAGCGTAAATTAATGTCTGCTCTCCCCGTGGATGAAGTCTGGGGGATTGGACGGCGGATCAGCAAAAAACTGGACGCGATGGGGATCAAAACCGTTCTCGATTTGGCGGATACAGATATCCGGTTTATCCGTAAACATTTTAATGTCGTGCTCGAAAGAACGGTGCGTGAACTGCGCGGCGAACCCTGTTTGCAGCTGGAAGAGTTTGCACCGACGAAGCAGGAAATTATCTGTTCCCGCTCGTTTGGTGAACGCATCACGGATTATACGTCGATGCGGCAGGCCATTTGTAGTTACGCTGCCCGGGCGGCGGAAAAACTTCGCAGCGAGCATCAATATTGTCGGTTTATCTCCACATTTATAAAAACGTCGCCATTCGCGCTCAATGAACCTTATTACGGCAATAGTGCGTCGGTAAAACTACTGACGCCCACTCAGGATAGCAGGGATATTATTAACGCCGCTACGCGATCTCTGGATGCCATCTGGCAAGCGGGCCATCGCTACCAAAAAGCAGGCGTGATGCTGGGGGATTTCTTCAGTCAGGGAGTCGCGCAGCTCAATTTATTCGATGACAATGCACCGCGTCCCGGGAGTGAGCAATTGATGACGGTGATGGATACGCTGAATGCCAAAGAGGGCAGAGGAACACTCTATTTTGCCGGGCAGGGGATCCAGCAACAATGGCAGATGAAGCGTGCCATGCTTTCACCACGTTATACAACACGAAGTACGGATTTACTGCGGGTCAAATGAACATAGCGGCAGCAAAAAGCGCTCCCGCAGGAGCGCCAAATGGATTAGCGACCGAACAGGTCACGTTTTTTCGCTTTAAACGGCTGGGAAATCACCACCAGCACCGCGACAATGAGGTAAGCGATAAAAATACCGAGCAGCCACTGCGGCATTTCCAGACCTAAAAATTCCCACTGACGCTCGGCACAATCGCCAGAGGCGACAAACACTTGCGGTACCCATTTATCCAGCGGCAGCCAGTCAGGGAAACGAACCATAAAATCACAGGTCGCAAACGGCGAAGGATAGAGCTGAAGCATGGTGTGCTCGTAAGTTAACTGCACACCGCGGAACGCACTATACAACCAGATAATCATCGCTACATAACGCAGCGGAGTTTTCGGGGCGATCGCGCCAATCAGCGCAGCACCCAGAATGCCGAATAATGCGCAGCGTTCATAAATACAGAGCACGCAAGGTTTCAGTAACATCACATGCTGGAACCACAGCGCCGTCAGTTCCAGTGCCAGAGCGGTAAACGCCATCAACAGCCACGCGCCCCGACCTTGTGAACATTGATTCAAAAATCGCAACATAATCATTTCCCTGCAATATGCATAGAGTGCGCAGTTTAAACCAATTCATTCGCTGCGCCACCAGGAGGCAGCAAAAATAGGACGCAATTGGACAATTATCGGGCGAAAAGGCAAACCGGGCATTTATATGCCCGGTAAGTTGTTATCAAAGCGTTGCTATCCAGCCCATTTGCATAAACCATTCGGTTACAGGGGCAAGCGTAAACTCGACGCAGAGCAAGCCGACGAGTGTCAGGACGAGGGTGTAAGGCAGGGCCATCCACACCATGCGCCCATAAGAGAGGCGAATCAATGGCGCGAGTGCAGAGGTCAGCAGGAACAGGAACGCAGCCTGACCGTTCGGCGTAGCGACGGAGGGCAGATTGGTACCGGTATTAATGGCGACCGCCAGCAGCTCGTATTGCTTCAACGTGATAGCGCCACTTTCCATTGCCGCTTTCGCTTCGTTGATATAAATCGTCCCCACGAAGACGTTATCCGAAATGGATGACAGCAGACCGTTGAAAATATAGAACAGCGACAGCTGAGCATGTTCCGATGCCTGCAACACAAACTGAATAATCGGCGAAAACAGTTGTTGGTCGATAATCACCGCGACTACCGAGAAAAACACCGTCAACAGTGCGGTGAATGGCAGAGATTCGGTGAAGGCTTTACCGATAGCATGTTCATCAGTGACACCAGTCAATGATGTCGCCAGAATAATGACCGACAAACCAATCAGGCCAACCTCCGCCAAATGCAACGCCAGCGCGGTGACCAGCCAGACGCCGATAATCGCCTGGACAATCAGACGAATTTTATCCTGACGGGTACGCTGGTGGCGACTTTGATCGTCAAACTGTTGCAGCACTTCGCGGACTTTCTCCGGCAGCGTTTCGCCGTAGCCAAACCAACGTAGCTTCTCCACCAGCAGGCAGGTCAACAGGCCACAAATCAGAACTGGAACGGTCACCGGCGACATGCGCAGGAAGAAATCGCCAAAATGCCAGCCAGCCGCTTTAGCGATGATCAAGTTCTGTGGTTCGCCCACCATGGTCATCACGCCGCCTAATGCGGTGCCGACACCTGCATGCATCATCAGGCTGCGCAGAAAACCACGGAACTGTTCCAGAACCACTTTGTAATGCTTGTCGATATGACTATCGTCTTGCAGGTCGGTATCTTCAGTACGGGAAGAGGCTACGCGGTGATAAATACCATAAAAACCGACGGCAACGCTGATCACCACCGCCACGACGGTTAAGGCATCGAGGAACGCGGAGAGGAACGCCGCTGCCACGCAAAAAGAGAGCGACAGCAGCATTTTGGAGCGAATGCTTAACAGCAAACGGGTAAATATGAACAGCAACAGCTGTTTCATAAAATAGATACCCGCCACCATAAACATCAGTAACAGCAAGACTTCAAGATTTGCCGCCACCTCTTCACGGACGTGTTCCGCGCTGGTCATGCCGATGAATACCGCTTCGATAGCCAACAGGCCACCGGGGAGTAGCGGGTAGCATTTCAGGGCCATCGCCAGAGTGAAAATAAATTCCGCTACCAGCAACCAGCCAGCGACGAAAGGGCTGATGAGGAAAATTAACGGATTTACGATTAAGAAAATGATGAGGGCGAGTTTGTACCAGTCGGGGGACTGGCCCAAAAAATTGCGCCATAGCGCGCGGCCCCAGGAGATCTCCATGATGGTTTCCCTTACCTTACAAATAATCAATGATGTTTTTATGTTTAAACGCAAAGCTTAACGGTCAGGCAGGAGTGAGGCAAGTCTTGATAGTCAAGGGTAAAGAGATGCGGAAAATGAAGCCTTGATCCCTTTTTTCTTCTTTTTGTCTGCTATCAGCGTAGTTAGCCCTCTGGTATGATGAGTCCAACTTTGTTTTGCTGTGTTATGGAAATCTCACTATGGTCATTAAGGCGCAAAGCCCGGCGGGTTTCGCGGAAGAGTACATTATTGAAAGTATCTGGAATAACCGCTTCCCTCCCGGGACTATTTTGCCCGCAGAACGTGAACTTTCAGAATTAATTGGCGTAACGCGTACTACGTTACGTGAAGTGTTACAGCGTCTGGCACGAGATGGCTGGTTGACCATTCAACATGGCAAGCCGACGAAGGTGAATAATTTCTGGGAAACTTCCGGTTTAAATATCCTTGAAACACTGGCGCGACTGGATCACGAAAGTGTGCCGCAGCTTATTGATAATTTGCTGTCGGTGCGTACCAATATTTCCACTATTTTTATTCGCACCGCGTTTCGTCAGCATCCCGATAAAGCGCAGGAAGTGCTGGCTACCGCTAATGAAGTGGCCGATCACGCCGATGCCTTTGCCGAGCTGGATTACAACATATTCCGCGGTCTGGCGTTTGCTTCCGGCAACCCGATTTACGGTCTGATCCTTAACGGGATGAAAGGGCTGTATACGCGCATTGGTCGTCACTATTTTGCCAATCCGGAAGCGCGCAGTCTGGCGCTGGGCTTCTACCACAAACTGTCGGCGTTGTGCAGTGAAGGCGCACACGATCAGGTATACGAAACAGTGCGTCGCTATGGGCATGAGAGCGGCGAGATTTGGCACCGGATGCAGAAAAATCTGCCGGGTGATTTAGCCATTCAGGGGCGATAATCCCTTCCGTTTAAAAAGCAAACCCCTCAAACGAGGGGTTTTTTGTTGTTTTTACAGATTTCCCATTCTCGGCGGGCAGCGTTCCAGCAACTCGACGCTGCCGTCTTCGTTTTGCTGTTCCAGCATCACATCAAATCCCCACAGGCGATGCACATGCTTCAGCACTTCTTTGCGCCCCCGATCCAGCGGTGCGCGATTATGTGGAATGTAACGCAGCGTCAGCGAACGGTCGCCGCGCAAATCCACGTTCCAGATCTGAATATTCGGCTCCAGATTACTTAAATTATATTGCGACGATAACCGGTTACGGATCTCCCGATAACCTTCTTCATTATGAATAGCGGAAATCTCCAGATAATTATGCCGATCGTCGTCCAGCACGGTGAAGAAGCGGAAATCACGCATCACTTTCGGTGACAGGAACTGACTGATAAAGCTCTCATCTTTGAAATCACGCATCGCAAAATGCAATGTGTCCAGCCAGTCAGAACCGGCGATATCCGGGAACCAGTATTTGTCTTCTTCCGTTGGCGACTGACAAATCCGTTTAATATCCTGGAACATGGCGAAACCAAGCGCATACGGGTTTATTCCGCTGTACCACGGGCTGTTATAGGGCGGCTGGAAGACCACATTGGTGTGGCTGTGCAAAAACTCCAGCATAAAACGTTCCGTTACTTTCCCTTCATCATACAGATGGTTAAGGATGGTGTAGTGCCAGAAGGTCGCCCAGCCTTCGTTCATCACCTGAGTCTGTTTTTGCGGATAAAAATACTGGCTCACCTTACGCACAATACGCAGAATTTCACGCTGCCATGATTCCAGCAGTGGCGCATTTTTCTCCATAAAATAGAGCAGGTTTTCTTGTGGCTCGGACGGATAGCGGCGCGCTTCAGCAACCGTTTTCTCTTCCTCGCGCTTCGGCAGGGTACGCCAGAGCATATTGACCTGACTTTGCAGATACTCTTCGCGACTTTTCTGCCGGGCTTTCTCTTCTTGCAGCGAGATTTTTTGCGGGCGTTTGTACCGGTCCACGCCGTAGTTCATCAGCGCGTGGCACGAGTCCAGAAGCCGTTCTACTTCATCAACGCCATAACGTTCTTCGCACTCGGTAATATATTTACGGGCAAAAATCAGATAATCGACAATCGAACTGGCGTCGGTCCAGCTACGGAATAAGTAATTATTTTTGAAGAAAGAGTTATGCCCATAGCAGGCGTGTGCCATCACCAGCGCTTGCATGGTAATGGTGTTTTCTTCCATCAGGTAAGCGATACACGGGTTAGAGTTAATGACGATTTCATAGGCCAGTCCTTGCTGACCGTGCTTATACAGCCGTTCAGTCTCGATAAACTTTTTACCGAATGACCAGTGTGGATAGTTAATTGGCATGCCGACGCTGGAGTAGGCATCCATCATCTGTTCTGAGGTGATCACTTCAATCTGGTGCGGGTAGGTATCCAGCCGATAGAGTTTCGCTACCCGGTCTATCTCTGCCAGATAAACATCCAGCAGGTCAAACGTCCAGTCGGGTCCATCGCTCAAACGTGTGGTGTCCTTATTCATAGAATCGATCGTCGCCATACGCGCACCTCATTGTTGTCGGTGCTCTCTGTGTGGAACACCTCATTTCAAGCATAGAACACCTGTTAAAAACCGCGTCGCCGAAGAATTTTTTTCTTTGCGATTTCTTATTATCAGAGTGCCAGTAATTCGCTTCTGAGCGGAATTTTATGCTGGTTAAAAAGGGTGTTCAGCAGGAGATACTAAAGATGCCATATTGCTGCAGAGTCAGGGAGATGTGAGCCAGCTCACCATAAAAAAGCCGTATGTTGAATAATATTTTCAACTGAGTTATCAAGATGTAATTAGATTATTATTCTTTTACTGTATCTACCGTTATCGGAGTGGCTATGCGAGTTGTCATACTGGGAAGTGGTGTGGTAGGCGTTGCCAGCGCCTGGTACTTAAATCAGGCAGGACATGAGGTCACCGTCATTGATCGGGAGCCGGGGGCAGCCCTGGAAACCAGTGCCGCGAATGCCGGGCAAATCTCTCCCGGATATGCTGCACCGTGGGCGGCACCAGGTGTGCCTTTAAAAGCGATTAAATGGATGTTCCAGCGCCATGCGCCGCTGGCGGTTCGTCTCGACGGTACGCAGTTCCAGTTGAAATGGATGTGGCAAATGTTACGTAACTGCGACACCAGCCACTACATGGAAAACAAAGGACGGATGGTGCGTCTGGCGGAATACAGCCGTGATTGCCTGAAAGCATTGCGCGCCGAAACCAATATTCAGTATGAAGGGCGTCAGGGTGGGACGCTGCAACTGTTCCGTACCGAACAACAGTATGAAAATGCGACCCGCGATATCGCCGTGCTGGAAGATGCTGGCGTACCGTATCAACTGCTGGAATCCAGCCGCCTGGCGGAAGTGGAGCCCGCGCTGGCAGAAGTAGCGCACAAACTGACGGGTGGTCTGCAACTGCCCAATGACGAAACCGGAGACTGCCAGCTGTTTACCCAGAATCTGGCGCGGATGGCGGAGCAGGCGGGGGTTAAATTCCGCTTTAATACGCCCGTTGACCAACTGCTTTGCGACGGCGAGCAAATCTACGGCGTGAAGTGTGGCGATGAAGTGATTAAGGCCGATGCGTATGTGATGGCGTTTGGTTCTTACTCGACGGCGATGCTCAAAGGCATTGTTGATATTCCGGTGTATCCGCTGAAAGGCTACTCGCTGACTATTCCGATTGCACAGGAAGATGGTGCGCCGGTGTCTACCATCCTTGATGAAACCTACAAAATCGCCATTACCCGTTTCGATAACCGCATTCGTGTTGGTGGAATGGCGGAAATTGTTGGCTTTAACACCGAGCTGTTGCAACCGCGTCGTGAAACGCTGGAGATGGTGGTTCGCGATCTCTATCCACGCGGCGGTCATGTCGAGCAGGCCACATTCTGGACTGGTCTGCGCCCGATGACGCCAGACGGTACGCCGGTTGTGGGGCGCACACGCTTTAAAAATCTGTGGCTGAATACCGGTCACGGTACGCTCGGCTGGACGATGGCTTGCGGTTCCGGTCAGTTGTTAAGCGATCTGCTCTCTGGTCGTACGCCAGCGATCCCGTATGAGGATTTAAGCGTAGCACGCTACAGCCGTGGATTTACGCCATCACGCCCGGGCCATTTACATGGCGCGCACAGCTAAGGAAACGAGATGACCCGTCCGATACAGGCCAGCCTCGATCTGCAGGCATTAAAACAGAATCTTTCCATTGTCCGGCAGGCCGCGCCGCACGCGCGTGTCTGGTCGGTGGTAAAAGCGAATGCTTACGGGCACGGTATTGAGCGTATCTGGAGCGCGCTAGGGGCCACCGATGGCTTTGCATTACTTAATCTGGAAGAGGCAATAACGTTACGTGAGCGCGGCTGGAAAGGACCGATCCTGATGCTGGAGGGTTTTTTCCATGCACAGGATCTGGAGATTTATGACCAGTACCGCCTGACCACCTGCGTCCACAGCAACTGGCAGCTCAAAGCACTGCAAAATGCGCGGCTAAAAGCGCCGTTGGATATTTATCTTAAAGTGAACAGTGGGATGAATCGGTTGGGCTTCCAGCCCGATCGTGTGCTTACCGTCTGGCAGCAGCTGCGGGCGATGGCGAATGTTGGCGAAATGACTCTGATGTCGCATTTTGCCGAGGCGGAGCATCCTGAGGGGATTGCCGGCGCAATGGCGCGTATTGAGCAGGCGGCGGAAGGGCTGGAATGTCGGCGTTCATTGTCCAATTCGGCGGCGACTCTGTGGCATCCGGAAGCGCATTTTGACTGGGTTCGGCCTGGCATTATTTTGTATGGTGCTTCGCCGTCGGGTCAGTGGCGCGATATCGCCAATACCGGATTACGTCCGGTAATGACGCTAAGCAGTGAGATTATTGGTGTCCAGACGCTAAAAGCGGGTGAGCGTGTGGGCTATGGCGGTCGCTATACTGCGCGCGATGAGCAACGAATCGGCATTGTTGCCGCAGGATACGCCGACGGTTATCCGCGCCACGCGCCTACCGGTACACCTGTTTTAGTCGACGGCGTGCGTACCATGACGGTGGGGACAGTCTCGATGGATATGCTGGCGGTCGATTTAACGCCTTGCCCGCAGGCGGGTATTGGTACACCGGTTGAGCTGTGGGGCAAGGAGATCAAAATTGATGATGTTGCCGCCGCTGCCGGAACCGTGGGTTATGAGTTGATGTGCGCGCTGGCGTTACGGGTCCCGGTTGTGACGGTGTAACTTGTTGTAAGCCGGATCGGAGGCAGTGTCTTCTGGTTGCAAAAAAATCATCCATCCGGCTGGTCAGCAACTTTCGCTGTTAATGTGACAGAGCCATTTTCCATGATAGTGCCCATTAAAATGATGGACACTATTTCCCCGGAACCTGAGCTCACCGCACAGGCGTTCTACATAAAACGCTTACGCTTCATTGTTGACTCGAACTCGACTTCAGATAAATCTCGCTTTACCCTTAATGCAGATTCGGGTTCATGTTCAGAATGTTGATTAACAGGCTGCGAGTCCTGTTGTCTTTCCAGACTCAACAGGCCCAACTGCTGATCCAGGAGCTCCAGGTCCTCCTGTACTTTCACGCGCTCCAGGAGTACCGGATCCTCCAGGTGCTCCAGAGCCATCAGGTCCTCCAGCTCCTCGAGTCCCTCCAGGTCAAACTGGCCTTCCTTGCGCAAAAAGTCTAAAAGGTCCGACAGGCCTTCCTGTTTTTTCAGGCCCTCAACGGCTTTGAGCAGCGTCGGCAAATTGTCTGTGTCCCAAGGGTTACTGTTACAGTCAAACAACTTCAGGCTACGGGGCTGCGGCACCGGTATCGTTTTAAACTGGTTGTGACCACAGTAGTATATTATTAGCTTGGGCGGCAGCCGTGGTGCAGAGATCAAATCGTTACTAGAACAGTCAAATACTTTCAGGCGAGTCAGGCTCTCCAGCATCTCATCAGGTATGAAGCTAATACAGTTGTCAGCACAGCGCAGTGTATACAGGTACTGAGGCATCGACGGCGGTAAAAATTGCAATGAGTTCTCAGAACAGTCAATCACTCTCAGGTTAGGCGACAGCTCAGGTAGCCAGATAATATAGTTTTCACAGCACTTCAGTATCATCAGTTTCGGGGGCTGCACCTTTGGTAACAAGATCAAAACGTTATCCATACACTCAAGCACCCTCAGTTCCTTCGGCAACATCTTCGGTAACGCGGACAACACGTTATTATTGCAGTAAAATTTCATCAGAAGTGGAGGCAAATTTTCAGGGAGTGAGGTCAATCCAAGGTCGCTAAGATTGAGCATAATTTGTCTATTTATGAGACATTCCTTCATTCTGCGCAATGCCTCTGCCCGGTTTTCAGTTCGGTTTGCTGGCAGGTTTTCTTCCAGGATATTTTTCAGGATTTCTTTCACGTCTTCTTGTGATATTTCTGGCACTTTTTTTTGCAGGATTTCTTGCTGGGTTTCTTTCAGAGTTTCGTGCAGGTTTTCTTGCAGACCATCTTGCTGTATAGCCCATGTGCACCATTCGGCGACCAACCTGAACTCGTTATATTGCGGATCCGGAGGGGCCTCCAACGTGATGGTAATATTGTTTTCCATCTGTATTTTCACTTTGTCCGCGTTACTGAGGTCAATGATCCTCTGGGGGGCATCACCCCAGCGAAATTTTTGCGGGCCGAGATACTGCATGTTCCGCAAAAGATGATTCTTGAATTCCACCGTCAGTAAGCGCCGCCCTGACGGGTGTACGCCTGTGTTATAGGAAGATGGGGCGAATAGGCGTATGTCTTTAATGCTGGCCATAATGCTATGCATCCTTGAAATAAATATCCTCTGGCAGCGCCGAAGACGTGAATGTGGTCACCGCAACGGTGCCACAAAACGTCATTTGCGCTGATATAACGACTCATCGTTGACTTTTTCCCGGGTCAGAAATGCCGTGTCGGGTCTGGTACATGCGTAACAGATCTGAACAAGTTTTATTACGGCCCAGGCAGCGTAGACGTATTAAAGAAAATACGAGAGCGAACGACCCGGAAATAATCGTTATTAAGCAAAAGAATAACTATAAGAAATCGCTCATTTATCCGGTGTTACAGGCGGATGAAACGCCACTACATATACAGGGCAGTCTGATACGCGTATTGGTTCTCTATGGGCTATTTCAGCGCGGCAGGATGTGTGGGGGAATATTTTCGGGCGATGCCAGGCCGGAACCCCTGGTGGTTGACGGGAATGCCGGTAATGCGGGACTAGTTTTTCATCACCTGTTGCTGTCAGAAGAAGTCATTACACTGACTTTTTTGAGCTGGCCGAGATTTTTAGTGTTTTGAGTTTATTGGCTAGTTCATTAGCCAGAGCCTGCATGGTTTGTCGTCCATAATTTAACTTTCTTCCGATGTTGGAATGAGCATATTAAAGTCAGGAAATGACAAGGTTATGTACAGGCTCAGGCTGCGTTCAGCAAAGCATTGTATCCGGTGATAGATGCAGCATTATATTTAAGATTCAGTGTCCTCTTCTGCTACCCGTACACCAATCTTCAACACTTCATTATCTTCTTTCTCGGCCACCGTCCAGATCATCCCGGCAAACTCTACCTGGTCACCGACAACCGGTGCCGCGCCTAACAACTGCTGGACAATTTCACCCAGCGTTTGCTGCTTATCACGATATTCTCGCCCGTCTTCCAGGCCATATATCAGCGCCACATCAGCATATTTAGCGCTGGCTTCGAGAATGAAGTCACCAAAGAAGCGTTGATCCAGCGCGACAGGTGGCGACTGGCTGAACAGTTTACCGAGCGCCGGGAGATCGCGTTCCCGACCAATTACACACAACACATCGCCTTCGCGCAGTCGGGTGCTGCCGGTAGGATGAAGCAACTGGTTATCACGAAACAGTGCCGCAATACGCGTCTCTTTTGGCATATGCAGATCGCGCAGTGCCGCGCCCACGCACCATTTATCGGCACTCAATTGATAAACAAACTGCTCCCATGGATTTTCCGGATGAATATCCAGGCCAACGCGTGACACCGGACGCCCCACTGGTGGAACGACCACTTTAGCTTTTTTCGCCGCCCACGAGAGTGATGTTCCCTGCAAGAGCAGTGAAACCAGAACCACAAAGAAGGCGACATTAAAGAACAGTCGCGCATTCTCCAGCCCTGCCATCATCGGGAATACGGCCAGGATGATTGGCACTGCGCCGCGTAATCCCACCCAACTGATAAACACGCGCTCACGTAGATTAAAACCGCGGAACGGTAGCAATCCGGCAAATACCGAAAGGGGACGGGCGAAGAAAATCATCCATGCGGACAAAATGAGCGCCGGAATGGCAATAGGCAGTAGATCGCTTGGGTTAACCAACAGCCCCAGCACCAGGAACATGGCGATTTGTGCCAGCCAGGCAAGGCCGTCGAAATTTTGCAGAATGCCGTAGCGGTTGCGAATTGGCCGATTACCCAGCAGAAAACCGCACAGATAAACAGCCAGAATACCGCTGCCTTCCAGCGCCGTGGTTAAAGCAAAAATTAAAATACCGCCGCTTAATGCCAGCAATGGATATAAACCGGCGGGCAGGGCGATGCGATTAATCATTTGCAGCAGTAAATAACCACCGCCAAGACCGATGACAATCCCGAGGCCAAATTGTTGCAGAATATCGACCACGAACATCCAGCTGACACTGCTTTCATGCTGCTGGATCATCGCAATCAGGGTAATCGTCAGAAAGACCGCCATTGGATCATTACTGCCGGATTCAATTTCCAGCGTCGAGCCAACGCGTTCGTTAAGCCCCTTACCACCCAGCAGAGAAAATACCGCCGCAGCATCGGTGGAGCCGACGATAGCGCCGATTAATAAGCCTTCAATCAAATCAAGATTAAACAGCCACGCCGCCATCATGCCGGTTAAACCAGAGGTGATAAGCACGCCCAGCGTCGCCAGTGACAGCGCCGGTCCTAGCGCTACGCGAAAGGAGCTGGCCTGAGTGCGCATCCCGCCGTCGAGCAAAATAATCGCCAGCGCCAGGTTACTTACCATGTAGGCGAAGGGGTAATTATCAAACGGGATACCGCCGATGCCATCGACTCCCGCCAGCATGCCGATCGCCAGAAAAATAACCAGAATAGGAATGCCAAGACGGGAAGAAAATGAACTAAGTAAAATACTGCTGGTGACAAGGATGGATCCTAAGATGAAAAGGCTAATTATTGTTGTGGCATCCAACGGTCGGTTACTCCTGATTACGCTGTCTCTTATATAAACCCTACCATATTAGCGGCAGAGACAGCGTTTTACTTAGCCCTGAAGCGTGATTTTTTTACATTTTAAGAACAGGATGACCGCTAATCGTCAACTGAGTGCCTTCCTGG
Source organism: Escherichia sp. MOD1-EC6300 (assembly GCF_002965045.1). Classification (NCBI taxonomy): domain Bacteria; kingdom Pseudomonadati; phylum Pseudomonadota; class Gammaproteobacteria; order Enterobacterales; family Enterobacteriaceae; genus Escherichia; species Escherichia sp. MOD1-EC6300. The sequence continues at coordinate 20,317 of NZ_PTRH01000006.1, forward strand.
GTGTTATTAAGAATGGCATGTGCGCCCAACGGCAGCGTAACCGTACGTTGTTCATGACCAAAATCGAGGCCGGTAATGAGTGGAATCGACAGGCGGGAACGCAAAAACGCGTACACTGACTCCAGGTTGTAACCTGCGTCATAATCATTGGGCGTGCTGCCGCTAAAGCTACCGAGAATAATCGCCTTCTGACGTGGCAAAATTCCAGCATGATAGAGCTGCAACAGCATACGTTCGACGCGGAAAGGATGCTCGTTAATATCTTCCAGCACCAGAATACCGTTTTCGATTTGCGGCATCCACGGTGTACCAATCAGTGAAATCAGCATCGCGAGATTGCCTCCCCATAACGTGCCTTCGGTCTGACATGTCGGGCCTTCCCCTTGCCATTCAATGGTGAAGGTTTCATTGCGTAACGCCAGCCAGAAGTGGTGTTCGGTAAAGGCGTTCAGCTCATCCGCGCCAAAGTTTGCCACCAGCATCGGGCCGCTAAAGGTGATGACATTGCCTTGTGCCAGTAGACCGCACTGAATGGCCGTAAAATCGCTATGACCGCAAATGAGCAACGGGTCATGTTGTTGGCGAGCCGCCAGTGCCTGCCAGTCAATATCTGCCAGTAAACGACTGGCACCGTAACCGCCACGTACTGCCAGCACGATGGTGTTGGGGGTAGTGAGTTTGGCAAGGGAATTGATATCTTCCAGACGCTCCGTTTCCGTACCCGCAAAACGCTCACAACGACGGGCAATAACCTCGACGTTATTGACCTGATGCCCCGCGTCGGTAAGGCGCTGGATACCACGCAGCGCATCGTGTTGTTTTATGCAGTAACCCGATGGGGCTATTAAGTGAAACAGAGACATGGCAATTCCTTGCTGACAACAGAAACGAAATGTATATCATGCCGCTTAGGTGTGCCGTTGTCACCTCAACGGCGATTCCAGGCTATAAGGATAGAAGAAGTGAAATTAAGATGGTTTGCCTTTTTGATTGTGTTATTAGCGGGTTGTTCATCAAAGCATGACTACACGAACCCGCCGTGGAACGCGAAAGTTCCGGTGCAACGTGCGATGCAGTGGATGCCCATAAGCCAGAAAGCCGGTGCAGCCTGGGGCGTCGATCCACAATTGATCACGGCGATTATCGCTATCGAATCGGGTGGTAATCCGAACGCGGTGAGTAAATCGAATGCCATTGGTTTGATGCAGTTAAAAGCTTCAACCTCCGGACGTGATGTTTATCGCCGTATGGGCTGGAGCGGTGAGCCGACGACCAGCGAGCTGAAAAATCCAGAACGTAATATTTCAATGGGCGCGGCTTACCTGAATATTCTGGAAACCGGCCCGCTGGCAGGCATTGAAGATCCGAAGGTACTGCAATATGCGCTGGTGGTGTCATATGCTAACGGGGCAGGTGCGCTGCTACGGACTTTCTCGTCAGATCGGAAAAAGGCGATCAGCAAAATCAACGATCTGGATGCTGACGAGTTCCTCGACCATGTAGCACGAAATCATCCTGCGCCGCAGGCACCGCGCTATATCTACAAACTTGAGCAGGCACTGGACGCGATGTAAATCAGTCGCGCACTTTGGCCGCTTTCTCCCGGGCTTCCCGCTCGAGAGAGAAAATAATCCGCTGTAATTGCCGCTCCACCGTCGGGCTGACGTTAAGAAAACGGAAGCTCAGACGGGGAGTGGTGATGGTTTCATTCTTGCCATCAATCACTTTGCGCTCGCTGATGGAGATTAATTGGGCGTCAAAGTGAAAAACACCCCATTGCCCCATGTTGACTTCAATCTGAGTGAAGCGCATGCCTTCGTGCAATCCGGCAGGCTTTGCCGTTTCCAGTAATGCGCCCATGCCGCCTAACGACAAATCATACAGGCGGAAACGTAACGTACTGTTATCCGCCAGTTTGGTCTGGCAAAAATAAGGCGGATGGAGTGGGGCGGAGATGCGGAAATATCGGCGTCGTTGTACAAACCACAAGGTGGGAGGCGGTACGGTAATAAATGCCGGAAGCTGCAAGTATTCACTCTGCTGTAGTTGTTCAACAGTAAATTCGACTTTCGCGCCTTGGGTTTCGGCGGTAATGGTAATGTGTTGCGCCTTTAACACAGCGTTGTTATCTTCGGCTTGACTGCCGAAATCCAGCACCAGTTTATCCGGGGTTATTGCCAGTATTTTGCTGATCAGCTGCCCGCCATTCCAACTGATACGCAAAGGAATTGCGGCTTTGTGCAAATCGCGTAACACGCCCAGGACGGCTAACGGATTTTGTTTCAGGAACTGCTCATGGTAATGACTCACGCGGAAAAACTCCTGACTGACAAACTGTCTTTGGTTTATCGGTCACAGTTAACAAAACTTAATACAAATGCGTGAATATTTTTTACATGTTGTTCTTAAATCAGCCGACAAACGCCCAGCATCGATCCCGCCCTTGCCTATACTTAGAGCGTTGACGTAAGCATTTCTTGCGTCCGATTCATCGAAACGAGGGCCTGAACATGGGAATTATTGCCTGGATTATTTTTGGCCTGATAGCCGGCATTATCGCCAAGCTAATCATGCCGGGGCGTGATGGTGGTGGATTTTTCCTGACCTGTATTCTCGGGATAATCGGTGCGGTGGTTGGCGGCTGGCTGGCGACCATGTTTGGCATTGGCGGCTCCATCAGTGGTTTTAATCTGCACAGCTTCCTGGTGGCGGTAGTGGGCGCTATCCTGGTGCTGGGTGTTTTCCGCCTCCTGCGAAGAGAATAAGATTTTCATAAGGCGGATAGCGATACAGATGTTGCTATCCGCTTTCACATCAGAACGTATATTCGACACCTGCCCAGAAATTGCGACCTTCTTCAATAAACCCTTCACTGTAGGCATATTTGGTATCAAACAGGTTATTGACCGACGCATTAACGCTGAAGCCATGACCTAAGGTGTAATCGGCTCGAATGTGGGTCACCGCAAAACCGGCGGCTTTTTGTGAACCGTCACTGTTGCTGTAGCTGGAGGAACGCGCCTCTTCCGACAGCGTTACGCTTAACGGCTCCCACGGTTTGAGAGTCATCCATGCGGTCATTGTCTGCGTTGGCAGATCGGTTATCTTGCCGATGTCTTTACGTTTGGTATCAGCGTGGATCAGGGCGTAGCTCAATCCTACATCCAGTATATTGCTGATTTTCCCCTTAATACCGGCATCCAGACCGCTGTAATCCACCGTGCCGCTGTTCTGATTTTGAATGGTATCGGCATCGATATTGTGCCAGAAGCATGCATATCGTAGGCATTGTCCTGGCTACGGCTCCATCCCTGGCGATATCCCAGACTTGCTTCCAGAGGTTTTGTTGGCTTCTGGGTGGTGATATTAATGGCTCCGCCCATCTGATTAGGCCCCTGAAGCAGCGACGAATACCCTTTGGAAACTTCAACTGCCCCCAAATTGTTGGTCAGAATCCGCGCCAGATCGAGGTTGCCGTCATAGGGAACATAAATGGGCACACCGTCGAAATAGACCGGCACCTGACGACTATCAAAGCCACGAACTTTGACCTGTTCTTCGTTGCGGCTACCTGACTTTTGCAGTACCACGCCGGGGACGACACTTAATGCCTGAGCGACATTCTGTTTATCCAGGGCCTTCATGGTGGGTTGATCGAGAACGGTGGTCGTCGTCGATGATACCGGACTGGACCATACGGTCAGCGTGTCACTCTCCTGAGCCGCTACGGCCTGCTGGGTAAAGGCAAGTGATAATGCTGTGCAGAGATAACGTTTTTTGAGTCTCATAGAATAAATTCCGTTTAACAAAGAATTAAATAGAGGCTGCGGGTTGCAGACTGACTTTAATGTCAGCTGGTGTCGCGTAATAAGGCGCGGAGGTAATAAAAAGGCGAATGCCGCAGTCGAGGTAATTTTTGAGTGTTGTTAGATTAATTCCGCCGGTCAGAGCCAGCGTGCAGTGAGGAGCCAGCGACGGTGCTATTTGCGCAATTTCAGTTGCCTGTTGCGGATTAAATTTGTCGAGCTGAAGTACGTCTGGTTGCGCGCGTAACGCGGCGATTGCCTCTTTCGGCGTGTCGGCTTCAACAACTATTTTCTTCTCGGGTGCGTGGCGACGTAACTGATTGATTGCGCCTGACCAGTCCTGATTGTCATGAAGAAAATGACGGTGGTTGGCAAACAATAATATGGTTTCCGCACATCCGGCACGATGAATCAGTCCTCCGGCAGCCAGAATTGCCTGCGAGGCCAGTAAGCGGGTGCCCGGAATTGCTTTTCGGGTGCAGGCGATATTGCCATCAGGGTAACGTTCACGAAGTAACGCCAGCATTTGAGCGAGATAATCAGAAACACCGCAACTCCACTCCAGCACATTCTGGACTGCCTTCCATCTCTGATGAAGTGCTGCGGCATTACCTTGCGCACGGATTAGCCGCTGACCCGCGTTCGCTTGAGAACCGTCGCTGACCGCGTCATCAATAGTTAATCCCAGCGTAGTTAACATCTTACACGCGACAGAAATTCCGCTGACGCAGCCGCCCTGACGGAGAAAAAACTCTATATAGCCATGCTGGTGTCCAATATTTAATGCTCGCGTGGTCAGGTCACCGCCCTGGATATCTTCCAGAAGTAACGCATCGATTTGTGCCTGAGAAAGGAAAATCATCGCAGTGCCTCTTGCGGTACGCTATCCCACCAGATGAGCGCCCAGTCGCGGCTGGCAGGGGCGAGGGCACGAGCATCTTGTTGTTGATACCAGCGATATAACCGCTCACGCTCATCGTCGTTAAGCGCGCCCAGACTCCAGCTGACGTTCTGCTCAAAACGTTCCCAGGTGCTGTTATCCTGTTGGCAATTTTGTCCACGGATAAAATCAACGTGAGCATAAATTCCCATCTGATACAGGACGTTGAGCGCAAAGATATAGTTGGGTAATTCGATCACTTCCCGACCAGCCGCCCGCTGAATGGCTGGAGAGACGAACGAGGTGCTGACCAGATGAGTCGTATAGACGCGAAGCCGTGCCTGATTATTCAGTTTGCTCATTGCCTGGCGCATATCAGCCACCAGAGTGGAGCGGGAAGCCACGGCAATATCGCAGCGTGGCAGGTCACTCCAGTCCTCTTCCCAGGCGCGCTGGATCCAGTGGACATTGTCTGCCTTTAGCGCGGCGGCGCGACGGGCGGCAACCTTCAGCATCCCCTGACTGTAATCAACGCCATAAATCGTCGTGAGTTTGTCAGCCAGCGCCAGCGATACGGTACCCGGTCCGCAGCCCATATCGAATAAGGTCTGCGCGCCTTGCAGATCAATTTTAGCGGTCAGTTGTTGCAGGTAGCTGTCCGTAGGCGAGGAGCAATTTTCCGCCATTTTTTCCGCCCGTTGATCCCAGTGATCCGGCGTTTTTTCTGTGCGGTGGGCCAGCTTGAGTTGCTGCAGGTAAAGGTCCGCAAAATCAATCTCATCAATGAGCATGATTGTTCCTTAGTGGCTAATTGCAGAGAGGTGATGATGAATCTGGTCGGCAGAAACCCGATACAGGGCAGCCAGTTTGTTCGTTGTTAACTGTTCGGTCGGTAAGCCTTGTGTTACTCGTCCATCTGGCTCTACCTGGATAATGCTGTCGGCAATGGCGTTGGCATGGAGCGGATGATGAGTCGACATTAGCATTGTCATGCCGTTATTTTTGAGCTGCGCCAGCGTGTCCAGTAGTTGGATCTGATGACCGAAATCGAGGCTGGAGGCAGGCTCATCCAGTAATAACAAGCGCGGTTGCTGGACGAGTGCACGGGCGATTAAAGCCAGCTGACGTTCACCGCCGCTAAGTGTATTCCAGCGTCGTGTCGCCAGATGCAAAATGCCCAGCTTTTCCAGTTGCTCCGTTGCTTTCAGGCGTTCTTGCTTACCGGGAACGGAAAAAGCGCCTATGGTGGGGGCCAGGCCCATCAACACCATATCCAGCACACTAAAAGCAAAAATGCCGTCGTGCGCCTGCGGCACCCAGGCAATAGCCTGCGCGCGCTGGCGATGGCTGAGTGTCTGCACAGGGAGGCTATCCAGTAAGATCTCGCCTTTTAATAACGGTATAACACCAAGAATGGAGCGCATGAGTGTGGTTTTGCCGCAACCATTGGCTCCTAACAGACAACAAATTGTTCCTTGCGACAGGGTGAAGGACACGTCGCGTAGCACCGGATGGCGGGAGTAACCCAGAGACGCATGACGGACGGCAAGCAAAGTCACTGGCGACCTCCGCGTAACAACAAAAACAGGAAAAACGGTGCACCAACAAAAGCGGTCAGAATGCCAAGTGGGATTTCTGTTGTTCCAATGCTGCGTGCCAGCGTATCGGTAAGCAGGAGCAGAATCGCGCCAGTACACATTGCCATGGGCAACAGCTGCTGATGGTTATGACCGGTCAACAAGCGGGCAATGTGCGGAACGACCAGGCCGACCCAACCAATTATGCCCGCTATTGCTACCGTGCTGGCGGTGATGAGTGTGGCGCAGACAATTAATCCAAAGCGCAGACGTGTCACGTTCAGTCCCAGCGAATGGGCTTCGTCGTCGGAAAGCGTGAGTAAATTCATGCGCCAGCGGAGAAAAAACAGGGGCAAGGAGCCTATGAGAATGATCGGTGCAGCATAGCAGAGATCGCGTAAGGTCACGGTGGACAGCCCCCCCAGCAACCAGAAGGTAATTGACGGTAACTGGGTGTAAGGATCGGCCAGCGTTTTTATTAGCGATATCCCCGCTCCGCACAACGTTCCTAACGCAATGCCTACCAGCACCAGGGTTAAGATCGGATCGTGGCGGGTCACCCGACGCGTAATCAACCAGACGCCCGCGACCACCATCAGCCCGCCGCAAAATGCGTACAGCTGGATGTAAACAATGGATAATCCCCACAGGATTGCCGCGCAGGCACCAAGTCCGGCACCGGCGGAGACGCCTAAAATATCCGGTGACACTAAGGGATTACGGAACATTCCCTGATAGGTGGTTCCGGCCCCTGCCAGCGCCGCGCCCAGAAACAGCGCAGCAAGAATACGCGGCACGCGGATTTGCCAGAAGACAATTTGTTCCTGCACAGGAACATTTTCTTGACGAAGAATGAGCGCCAGCAGTTGCTGTATATCGAGATGATAAGCCCCACTTACGGCGGCAAAAGTGATACTGATAGCTGCCAGCAGCAAAATACATCCGTTTACGGTTCTCATTAGCTCGCCACCAATTTTTGATAGTCGGCGTCACTGAGTGAACAATGCCAGAACAGTTGGGCGTAATGCTGCATGTCACTTTTAAACTGGCGATTGATGGCGGGATCCAGCCAGGCGTGAAGTCTGCGTAATCCCAGAAGACGGTTGATTCCCGGCGGGGCATCCAGCCAGCCAAAGGGCAGGCCACTTAAAAATAAGATGCGTTGTTCCGCAACCGCTTTCACGCCCTGCCAGAGAGGATCACGACGAATAAAATCTGCAGTAACGGCCTCCTGAACCAGAATAATATCCGGCTGCCAGCGCAGGAGATTTTCCATGGAAACCTGTGTCAGACCGTGGCGATCGGCTATTTGCGCGACGTTGTGCAAACCTAATAATTCCGCCGCCTCGGTATGCAACGAACCCTGTAAGCCCGTTTCCAGCCCTCGAGGACCGCGCGCAGCATAAAAGCTGAGGTTAGCGGCGGGTGAGGTGGCGAATGCCTGAGCTTCACCAACGAAGCGGCTGGCGAGATTGGCTTGTTCTGCGGCGCGGTGCTCTTCGCCTAACGTTTTGCCAAGCGTTGTTAACTGTTCTGCTGATTGTTCCAGTTTCCCGTTAAGCAATAACCAGGGTATTTGTGTCTGTTCGCTAACCTGCCGTGCCTGGGAGATCCAGGTTTCATCCGTATTGCCGCAATCAACGACCAAATCGGGATGTAATGCCATAAGCCCTTCCAGCGAGAGTGTGCTGGCGCGCCCGGCGAGTCGTCCCAGCCTGGGGAACTGGCGAATGTGCTCTGGCAATGGAATTAATGCCTGACGGGCAAAATCAAAAGAGGAAAAACCGACCATTTTTTCTGGCGCGACAGCCAGCAATAGTAAATCGGCGGGCGCGCCTGCGCTGACGATGCGTGTAATGTTTTGGGCTTCGGGAAGCGTCAGTGAGGCCCAGAATTTGACTGATTGTGCAAAGGACGGCAGATGATGCAGGAACAATGTCGACGCAAGAATCTGTGTAAACCTCCGTCTGGTTAGTGACATAAGTAATATCCTGATAATTAAAACCGCTATATACTTACACATATAGCGAAAAAGATCATGTTTGATGTCAAAATTTGTCTAAAGAGACAGAATGATTTGCTTGTTTCTTAAATAACACTTTGTTCCACAAGAAAATTGTCAGGGAGAATGGGGAGTGGGGGAAAATATAAATAGAGGTGTAATGATTAACAAGTTGATAAAATAAAATTAAAATCTTCCCTAATAAAAGAAAATAAAGGCATAGACTGTAGAAAGAGTGGTATTTCGTGATGAAGAAAGAGCAATGCCAATTTTATGCACGTAATGGCATTGCTCGATATACAGTAAAGTTAAGGCGTAGGTTCCGCCTCTTTTTGTTTTACCGGCTGTGTTGTTGATTCACTGAGTGGACGCGTCGCCGGAACATTGTCACATGGTTGCTCTTTCGGGCAGATCAAATCCAGCATTTTTAGCGTCACACCATTGGTCCAGCCAAAGCCATCCTGTAATGGATATTCGCCACCGCCGCCCCCTGTTCCGGTGGTGCTGACATCATATTTTTCCACCAGCTTTTTCTCCCGGTCATAGGTGTGCTGAACATTGGTAAGGAAGTGCCAGCTAATGTCCATCGCCACCTCTTTTTGCCCGTAGTTTTGTAATCCTTCTGTCGCGACCCACTGCAACGGTGCCCAGCCGTTTGGCGCATCCCATTGTTGCCCACTTTTCACCGACGTGGTGTTCAGGCCGCCTGGTTGCAGCAGATGTGTTTTCGTCGCCGTCGCCATTTTGCTGGCGCGATCTTTCGCTGCCGCATTGACGTACAGCGGGAACAGGGCGGCCGCGGTTAACTGATTGCGCACTTTATGACTTTTCAGGTCGTAATCGGCATACCAGCCTTGTTGATCGTTCCACAGATATTTTTCGATCCCTTTTTGACGGGCATTCGCCAGCGTTTCGTACTGGTTTGCCATCGCGTTATCTCCGGCAGCTTTGCTGGCGCGGGCAAGGATTTTTTCCATTTTGAACATCAGGCTATTCAGATCGACCGGTACGATGCTGGTGGTGCGTAAGGTATTTAACTGCTGCGGATTGTCCATCCAGCGCGAGCTGAAATCCCAGCCAGACGCAGCGGCAGAGCGCAGGTCGCGGTAAATTTCAGTGGCAGGTCGATTCGGATTGCTTTTGGCAGTGGCAATATCTTCCACCCATGACTCTGGCCGTGGCGTATCGCGATCGTCCCAGTAGCGGTTGAGAAGGGTACCATCCTGAAGTTTTACAACGCGTTTTTCCTGTTTTCCGGCTTGCAGGTTTTCAACACCGTCCATCCAGTAAGCATATTCTTTTTGCATTTGCGGCAGGTATTGCTTCAATGCGACATCACCGTCATGCTGCGCCAGTAACTCTACCATCAGGGCAAAGAAGGGCGGTTGCGAGCGGCTTAAATAGTAACTGCGGTTGCCGTTGGGAATATGACCGTAAGTGTCTATTTCATGAGCAAAATTGGCCACCATATCCGCAACTTTATCCCAGTGGCCGCTTTCGGCAAGCCCTAACATGGTGAAGTAACTGTCCCAGTAATATACCTCGCGAAAACGTCCGCCCGGCACGACATAAGGTTCCGGCAGCGGTAACAGAGAATCCCATTTTTCGGTGTTTTCGGTAGAACGCGTTAATACAGGCCAAAGTCCGTCAATATGTTCGCGCAGCGACTGCCCTTCTGGCGGAACATATTTCTCTCCCTCTTTCGGCAGAGTGAAATTGACGTTAACGAAATGGCGCAGATCAAAGCCGCTCTGGTTTTGCTGCATTCGATAATCTGCAAGGATCATTAGCGGATCGCTGTTCGGCACGGCATCAGCAAAGGTCTTTTGGTCCGGAAAAAGTTTGGCGTTTTGCACATCGTTAAACAGCGGCCCTAACAAAATATCAGGCGGCTGTGGCGTTACTGGCGTTTCTTCTGCCTGCACCGCTAGCGCAGCGAAACACAACAAAACGCAGGCGGGAATTAACGCTATTTTTTGCGGGCGAGGAGGGGCGGTGGCTTTCATCAATCATTCTCCTTGGGCGAAACCGAACAAAACGGTATTCAAGTATCAGAAAACCTTAGTTCAGGATCGCACTAACTGCATGATCGAAATCTCATTCTGCGAACTGTCAGGCATTTTGGAAAAGGAGATTAAAGGGATAAATAAGGGTGAAATAGAGTAATTAAATAAAGTCTGTTTATTAGCCAGCCAGCGACGTTTGGTTTGCGATTAGCGCAGAAAAAATCATCATGATTTGGTAAAAAATATAACAGGTAGTTAAAAAATATCAGAGCAGAGTAAATTGCCGAATGGCATCAGAACGATGCCATCCGAACGGTGGTTTATCCCTGATGGCTGAAACGTTGCGTTTTAACGTCCAGCGTTAACGTTTCTTCAGGTTGTATCGCATACAGTTTCTCACCCTGCTGGCAAATCCAGCCAATCCCCAGTTCGTGGGCGATTAGGGCACTGTGGGATACCAGACTTCCGGCGCTAAGGCAGATCCCTTTTACAACCGCCGGATCCAGTTGCAGAACCGTGGACGGATAAATGTTCTCCGCCAGTAAAATGGTTGGCGAGTTAAATTGCGGGAGTTCTTCTTTCGTTTGCGTCAGGTGGATTAGGGTGCGATGTAGAAGATCGTCCACATCGATATAGCGAGCCTGTAAATATTCATCATCCAGTTGTTGGTATTGCTGACTTAGTTCTTTAAGAACGTGCTGCCAGGCATATTCTGCTGTGCAATACTCATGCTGAAGAAATTCGTTTGCCGCCGCCAGCAGTTCTGGATCATCTAACAGTGTATGGTGACCAGAAAAGATTGCGGCAATATCATCAAGCCCGCTCGCTTCTGCTTTCGCTGTTAACGTCATCAGATCTAATAACGTGAAGTCAATGGCCTGGCGTAATCGTTCTTGTTCTTCATCCACGGTCAGGGTTGATTTTGCCTGTACCGTACATAAAACCGGTTGATAATAAAAGGCTTTACCCGAAACAGGCGGAATGGGCCGCTGAGTAGGCGGAGCAACTTCTTCCGTTTCACCAAAGTTATCTTCAGCCAGCTGACGGAAAGCAACCAGCGCCTTTTCAGCTTCTGGCCCTTTCGCAATCAGGCGCAGCGTATCGTTATAGCGGACTTGTAGTAGCGCGATCTGGTTAATACTCTCCGGCGTGACGCATTTACCGTTTTTCTCCAGCAACATATCGGCATTAAATGTCGATAAGGTATAAACCAGCCGGGAGGCCGGACGTACATGAAGGCCGTTACGGTTTTTAATGACCACGGCCAGAGAATGGGCTTCTTCATCGTACGGAGGACATGTGTCAGCGATTTCGGTGTCGGAGGACGGTAAACCCAGTTGTTCACGTTTGGCTTCCAGCGCATGCATGGCGTCATAGATAACTTTGTCGATATCTGCTCCCGAGGCCGCGCTGACTGTTGCTGCCAGTGTACCTTCGACTAACGGTGCCGCACACAAACGTACTTTTGCGGCGATCTCGGGGGCCAGCAACTCCAGTGCAGTTTCAGCACTTAATAATGCGCTACCCATATCCATCATCACCAGCACATGGTCGGCATCGGCAACGGACTCGATGGCCTCCATCACTTTGACGGCATCGGTACCAATGGGATTTTGGGGATCGTCAATTCCCGCGGCAATGGCGATTTTACAGCTATCACTCATTAACATCTGACGGGCTAATTCACCGACACCTTCTCCCAGTCGGCTGCTATGTGAAACTATGACCAGGTTTACCATCACCATTTCCTTACTCTTTTGCGGCTAACGCCAGCATTTGCATCATAAACATCACCGAGGTCGCGCCGGGATCCTGGTGACCAATACTGCGTTCACCGAGATAACTGGCACGGCCTTTGCGGGCTTGCATCGTAATCGTACTTTGTGCAGCGGATTCGGCGACGCTACCGGCAGCTTCGAGCGCCGCCGGAATAGAGAGATTTTGCTCGCTGGACTGACGTAACGATTCCACCACCGGCACCCACACATCACACATGGTTTTATCGCCAGGTTCGGCTTTCCCGCGACTGATTACGCCGTCTACACCATCGCGGAACATCTGATACAGTTCTTCCAGCGTCAGGCTTTGCCGTGCCTGTGTCGCCTGTGCGGCGCGGATAAAGAAAGTACCGAACAGCGGACCACTGGCACCACCGACGCTGGAAAGCAGCGTCATGCCGGTATTCTTGAGAATGAAACCGATATCTTTATCTGCGATAGCAGGGAGTTTTTCTACCACCTTGCTAAAGCCACGGTTCATATTTAGCCCGTGGTCAGCGTCGCCAATTTCGCGATCCAGTCCGGTAAGATACTCGCTCTCGGTGCTGAAAATTTCTCCACAGCGAGTGAGCCAGTTAACAATTTGAGTTCTGCTCAGTGACATGGTTATCTCCTTATTTACCCCAGTTAAGCGCCGGGGTGTGGACTGGGGCGTCCCAGAGTGCCAGCGTTTCGTCATCAACTTTCAGTAAGGTGATTGAGAAACCGGTCATATCCAGTGAGGTGCAGTACGCGCCAATTAAATTACGCTCGATAGTCAATCCCGCTTGCTGGCAACGTGTGGTCAGGCGGTTATAGACGCCGTACAGCTCAGAAAGCGGAGTTGCGCCAAGATTGTTAACCAGCGCAATCACCCGATCGCCAGACTGGAGCGGTTGTTTGGTTTGTGATTCTTCCTGCCAGCTGCCTTGTTGATAATCCCAGAAACGCAAAGTGCGATGGTATGAGCCATTTTCCAGCAGGGTGTCGAACATTTGATCAACTGTTTGGTCAAGGGAGGAGAAGGGGCGGCGGTCAATACCCGGCTCACCATGAATGCCGACGCCAAACTCCATCTCATTATCTGCCAGGGTAAAAGAAGGTTTTCCCGCGGCAGGAACGGTACAGGCATTGAGGGCGATACCAATAGAATGGCCCTGATTGTTCAACTTACGCCCTAGTTGTGCACAAGCCTCCAGCGAGTCGCCACGTTCTGCCGCTGCGCCTACGATTTTTTCGATTAATACGGTGTTGGCAACGCCGCGCCGCCCAGCGGTATAAAGACTGTCTTTTACTGCAACGTCGTCATCAATGACCACGGTGGTCACTTTTACGCCGCTATCGTGCAGTAATTCTGTTGCTGTTTCGAAGTTAAGAATATCGCCGGTGTAATTTTTGATAATCAGCAGTACACCTTCGCCGCCATCAATTTGCATGGCGCATTCAAAAATTTTATCGGGCGTCGGTGAGGTGAATATTTCGCCCGGACAGGCTCCCGAAAGCATCCCTTGACCGATATAACCGCAGTGCATCGGTTCGTGTCCGCTGCCGCCGCCCGACAGCAGGGCGACTTTTCCTGCAACGGGGGCATCAGCTCGGGTGACATACACCGGATCCTGATGCAGTGTCAGCGATGAATGCGCTTTCGCCAGACCCGCCAGTTGTTCGTCCAGAACGTCTTGCACATCATTGATCAATTTTTTCATTATCTTGCTCCAGCAATTACGGTAGGGCATGGATGATGTTCAACGACACGGCGACCACTGACTGCCGATAAATCCATTGTGCATCAGGTAAGGGAAAAGAAAATTAGCCCAAATTATGTTTCATGGTGAAACATATGTTTTAATGAATGTTCCATATTGAAACTTTTACGCGTTTTAATACTAAAAATTGCGAGCCGGAACACCTTTTGTCACAAAGGATGCGGGATATGAGTGGCGCTTTTAACAACGATGAACGGGGCATATCTCCCTTAATTGCAGCCTCCTGGGAGCGATGCAATAAACTGATGAAACGGGAGACATGGAGCGTACCGCACCAGGCCCAGGGCGTGACATTTGCTTCTATCTATCGGCGTAAGAAAGCGATGCTGACGCTCGGGCAGGCTGCGCTGGAAGATGCCTGGGAATATATGGAATCGCGGGCGTGCGGACTGTTCATCCTTGATGAAACCGCCTGCATCCTTAGTCGTTTTGGTGATCCACAAACGCTGCACCAGCTTAGTGTCCTGGGATTCAATGACGGCACGTATTGCGCAGAGGGAATTATTGGTACCTGTGCGCTATCGTTAGCGGCTATTTCTGGTCAGGCAGTGAAAACGATGGCCGATCAACATTTCAAACAGGCACTCTGGAACTGGGCCTTTTGTGCAACACCGTTGTTTGACAGCAAGGGCCGATTGACGGGAACAATAGCGCTGGCGTGTCCGGTTGAGCAAACTACCGCAGCTGATTTGCCGTTGACGCTGGCAATCGCACGCGAGGTCGGAAATTTACTGCTGACGGACAGTTTGCTCGCTGAAACTAACCGTCATTTAAATCAACTTAATGCCCTGTTAGAAAGTATGGATGATGGCGTGATTAGCTGGGACGAGCAGGGTAATTTGCAATTTATCAATGCCCAGGCGGCGCGGGTCTTGCGCCTTGACGCGACGGCAAGTCAGGGAAGGGCGATCACTGAACTCTTAACGTTACCCGCCGTATTACAACAAGCAATAAAACAGGCACATCCGCTCAAACACGTAGAAGCAACCTTTGAAAGTCAGCACCAGTTTATTGATGCGGTGATAACCCTTAAACCGATAATAGAAACGCAGGGAACCAGCTTTATTTTGTTGCTCCATCCTGTGGAACAGATGCGGCAGTTAATGACCAGTCAATTAGGAAAAGTCAGCCATACTTTCGCTCATATGCCACAGGACGATCCGCAAACCCGCCGCTTGATTCATTTTGGTCGCCAGGCGGCGCGCAGTAGCTTTCCTGTCCTGCTTTGTGGAGAAGAGGGCGTGGGCAAGGCACTGCTTAGCCAGGCAATTCATAATGAAAGTGAGCGTGCAGCGGGGCCTTATATCGCCGTCAATTGTGAGTTATATGGTGATGCGGCGCTGGCGGAAGAATTTATTGGCGGCGATCGCACGGACAATGAAAATGGTCGTCTGAGTCGACTGGAACTGGCGCACGGCGGCACGCTGTTTCTTGAAAAGATTGAATATCTGGCGGTGGAGTTACAGTCTGCTTTGCTTCAGGTTATCAAGCAGGGTGTTATCACGCGACTGGATGCGCGGCGTTTAATACCGATTGATGTCAAAGTGATTGCCACAACGACTGCTGACCTGGCAATGCTGGTGGAACAAAATCGGTTTAGTCGCCAGCTGTATTACGCGCTGCATGCATTTGAAATTACCATCCCGCCTCTGCGTATGCGGCGTGGCAGCATTCCGGCGCTGGTGAATAACAAATTACGCAGTCTTGAAAAACGCTTCTCTACGCGTCTGAAAATTGATGACGATGCCCTCGCTCGCCTGGTTTCTTGTGCATGGCCAGGCAACGATTTTGAACTTTACAGCGTCATCGAGAATCTTGCTCTGAGTAGTGATAACGGGCGCATTCGCGTCAGTGATTTGCCTGAACATCTGTTTACCGAGCAGGCGACAGATGATGTCAGCGCCACTCGCCTTTCCACCAGTCTGTCATTTGCGGAAGTTGAAAAAGAGGCAATTATTAACGCAGCCCAGGTCACAGGCGGTCGCATTCAGGAAATGTCGGCTTTACTTGGAATCGGCCGCACTACGCTGTGGCGGAAAATGAAGCAACATGGCATTGATGCAGGGCAGTTTAAGCGCCGGGTATGAAAGACAGAGACGATTTCTGATACATCTGAGTGATCTGTATTTCATTCCGGCGCACGCTAACAATTTTCAGCATCGTTTAAGGGCTTGTCTATCCCGCACTTAAAAGCTGAAGCGATATCCTCCGTTGACTTGCTTCTGATCAAAGAGGTTACCCTGCGTGTAATCCGCTTCGAGATAGAATGTGTGCTGTTTGTTATACTGTGCACTGACTCCCACGCCGTTATTCCAGCCATTACCTTTGAAACTGTACTTCTCCCGGGAGTTGTTCAACAGATATTCGGTATCCCCTGAAAACTCGCGGATAGCGCCAGTCTTCACATAGACATTCAGCTGGCTGTTGCCTGCGGTGATGTCATATCCCAGTATCATGCTGGCACGCCCCAGCAGCGATTCGTAGTGATTCAGATGTATATTGAGACCATTACTCGCCTTCATAGCCATCCCATTCTGGTGGCTGTATGTGAGCTGGGTTTGCGGCTCTAAATAGAACCCATAACCAGTAGGGGTCAGGTTGAACCTCTGCCCGGCTTCCAGGGAGATGCTCAATCCATTCGCAGTGCCGTTGGCGTTAACGCCGTTGTTCTGACTGTCCAGTACGTGGAAACTATTTTTCTGGTGCGATGCTTTTACAACGAGATCGCTGTAAAAACCGTTGTGTGCCATGTAACTGGCGTACATTCCCATGTAGTCTGAACGTGCGGTACCGTCGCCTCCGCTATAGTCCGGCGATGCATGTGTTGAGCCAATATACAGACCGACATACAACGGCATTTCATCAGAGAGACGTTTATCCCCACCAAACTGGATACCGCTGTAACCCATGTCAAAGCCGCTCAGTTTGCCACTGGCAAAGGAGTCCAGGCTTCCCCCATAACTGCGCAACCAGATATTACCGTCTTTACCCTGATTTCGCAGGTCACCCATCCGTTGCATCAGCGTACGGTTTTCAACATAGTTCAATAAGTAACCGACATTGAGATAATTGCCGCCAGCATCTGCGGTCGTGGTGGGGTTAGGCGTGGGAGCGGGGGCAGGCGTAGGATCGGGGTTGACTATGGGGGGCTGAGCGGGAGCTGGTGTGGGCTCTGGATTAGGAGTCGGCTCCGGAATTGTCCCGGAAGCATAAAGCTCCCAGTTAGTGCCATTTTTACGCACATCATACAGATATCCCCCCAACTCAACCTGAGAAGACGCGCTGAACGAGGCCGCGCCGTCAGTGGTTTTTACCACTGTCAGAACTTCATTTCCCGTTGTGGCCTCGCTGCCCTGGTTACGGATAGCCAATACGTGATTACCAGCACTACTCCCGCAGATATTCAATAAATCTCCTTTATTATTAACGCCATTACCCTCGCCAACAACATCAGCACGCATAATAAAGGTACTGTTACCGCTCAGGTTCTCTACGTTTAATGTGGTAAATGTGCCGGCAGTTGACGCGTGGCTGGCAAAATCGACAGTTGAATGGCTCAGCGCCAGCGTGTCGAGATTAGAATTACTTGTTACGTTCCAGACGCTGTTATTCATTGCAACGTCCAGTTTCCCGCCATTGACATTATCGCTGAGGGAAGAACCTGTCCAAACCGACCCAGGGTGCATATCCAGATTGATTAGCCCACCTTTAGAAAGAACGCTACCGTTGATAAGCATACGACCCGAGGCGTTGATGCGGCTGGCGGCATAACCATCGTCATGTTGCGTTGCGATGGCCATCTGGTCGGGTGTACTCATATCAATGACCAGATCGCTCGTGAGATCGATCTGACTGTTGGTCATGGCATAAATCCCCCTGGCTCCTGCCGCGCCGGTGATAGCCAAACTGTCTCCGGTTATTCTACCGCCGCTGAGCGCCCACAAACCCAGCGCCAGACTGCCATTACGATCAACCGTAATATCGGTATTTTGCATGTTGATAACAGCCGTTGCCGTCTGGGCTGAGGCACCATAAGAACCGCTGGAAAAGATGCTGTTTCGTTGCGCTGCCGTGCCAGAAAAATTGATTGTCGCGTCTGAACCACTGGTTACGAGGCCACCGCCCTGCGCGGAAGAAATATGGCTATCAGCACCGATAGTGGTTGTACCACCACGAACTTCGACGCCATTGGCAGCGGCTCCAGTTACATCAACAGTGAGTGCATTCGTGCTCACCTGGCCAAAGCTCCAGAGGCCGTGTGCATTATCGCCATTGGTTTTAATGGAACTGTTTGTTCCGAGATCGACAACAGAGTTTTTCTGTACGTTTATCCCCATGGCGCTGTAGCCCTGAACATCGATTGTCAGGTCTGTCGCCGTAAAACGCGCAGCACCATTGGCGTTATTGCCGTTGAGACCACCGATATAAACACCTGTACTTCCATCGGTCTTGATTTTACTACCGCTTCCAAGATCGACACTGGTGCCATAGTCATTGATGGTTAGGCCTATACCGTTCGAGTTTTCAATGGTGAATTGAGAGGCTGTTAGTGTTGAGCTATGCCCAATAATGATGCCGTCATCGTTACTCTTAATGGTGCTGCCTGTGCCTAAGTCAGCATGTGTATAGTCACCAATTAAATTAATGCCGATGGCAGAGGTTTGACCAACAACATCTACTGTAAGTCGGTTAGCTGTCAGAGAGCTGTTCTTGCCCTGAATAATGATTCCCTTTGCATATCCAGAGGCGTCGTTGACATTGACGGAGACATCATCACCCAGGTTGATATTGCCAGGCGTGTTTCCTGCTGGGGTCATTACACCATAGAGGTTTCCTGATGGATCGGCGGTATCTCCTGTAATTCTGTCACCATCATTAATAGTAATATTGGTGCCATTTTGACTTCCTAAATCAGCAGCTATCAGCAGGGGGGAAAAGATAATTGCATTCAAACCAATAGCGCCATATTTTATCAGTTGAATGGAGGGCGAACGGATTTTTAATTCAGCGAGACGATCGGCTTTGGTATTCCCATTGTGTTGTTTGATGCCCATACCACTCCTATATAGTACCCAGGCTATGGGTCTATGGATTTTGTCATTTTGTTTAAGTCAATGAATAATATCCTCTTATCATCATGATATTTGTATGGTGCAATCATGATGAGCTGCTCTGAGAATAATTCGCTATTACCGGGAAAAATCAGGAACACAGGAATTAATATATATTTAACATCCCCCTTACAAAGGTGAGTTTAGATCGAGTTATTCCCTAAGTTGTCGTTACTTATTCCAATTCGTTACTATGAATATGACAAAAAAATTACAACAAATAGCGGTTAAATAATTTGGTGAATATTTTTGGTAATAATCCTAATTAGTTATGGGATTTTCGCTTGATGTATCTGCATAACAAAAACAATATGAGCCATTTTTGCATTACTAATAAGAAAAAGCAAAAAACATCGATATTCATTTTTGATCAATGGATTTTCTGGCATATCGTTATTATCGTGATACTGGTTATCATTTTCATCTTGCCAGGATCGCACGTAATCACGTTATTCGGGGGCTTTATCTGCTGGATATTGCCCTTCAGGCAAGTCCTTTTCTCGCCAGCATATTGGAGCGTGATCAATATTGATCAGCTGTAAAAGGTGTCTGATGTGCAGTGGAACAGAAACTTACGTGATCTCATTGCTAATGAGATATCCCTCATCTGAACACTTATGTCTTTAATTATTCTCGTGGTTCACTATAGGCAATAAGCACAAAAGTGTAGGATGTTATAAGAATGGTTAGGACTCGGTGAAATGAAAAATCCACGCAATTGCGTGGATTTTATATACTTTTGCGCTCTTCATGAGATTTAGCGAAACCTCATGAGACAACAAATTAATTAGACATTGAACAGGAAGTTCATTACATCGCCATCTTTAACGATGTAATCTTTACCTTCTGCACGCATTTTGCCTGCTTCTTTCGCGCCTTGTTCACCTTTGTAAGTGATGAAATCTTCGAACGAAATAGTTTGTGCGCGGATAAAGCCTTTTTCAAAATCAGTATGGATTTTGCCAGCGGCCTGCGGCGCGGTTGCACCAACCGGAATGGTCCATGCACGCACTTCTTTCACCCCAGCGGTGAAGTAAGTTTGCAGGTTCAGCAGCTTATAACCGGCACGGATCACGCGGTTCAGACCCGGCTCTTCCAGCCCAAGCTCCTGCATAAACTCGTCACGTTCTTCGTCGTCCAGTTCGGCAATGTCTGCTTCAACAGCAGCACAAACCGGAACCACAACAGAACCTTCTTTCGCCGCGATTTCACGCACCTGGTCAAGATACGGGTTGTTTTCAAAACCGTCTTCGTTGACGTTGGCGATGTACATTGTTGGTTTCAGCGTCAGGAAGCTCAGGTAACGAATAGCCGCTTTCTCTTCAGCGCTTAAATCCAGCGCGCGCAGCATACCTGCGTTTTCCAGCTGTGGCAGGCATTTTTCCAGTACCGCCAGCTCGGCTTTCGCGTCTTTATCGCCGCCTTTGGCTTTCTTCTGTACGCGATGAATCGCACGTTCGCAGGTGTCGAGGTCTGCGAGCGCCAGTTCGGTGTTGATAACTTCAATATCATCAGCCGGGTTAACTTTGCCGGAAACGTGAATGATGTTGTCATTTTCAAAGCAGCGAACAACGTGACCGATCGCTTCGGTTTCACGGATATTGGTCAGGAACTGGTTACCCAGACCTTCGCCTTTCGATGCGCCTTTTACCAGACCGGCGATATCGACAAATTCCATGGTCGTGGGAAGCGTACGCTGCGGTTTTACGATTTCAGCCAGTTGATCCAGGCGAGGGTCAGGCATTGGTACGACGCCTGTGTTCGGCTCAATGGTACAGAATGGAAAGTTGGCCGCTTCAATACCGGCTTTGGTCAGCGCGTTGAACAGGGTAGATTTCCCGACGTTGGGCAAACCGACGATACCGCATTTGAATCCCATGATTTAAATCACCTTAATATCTTAATAATCAACCTGTTATTGCTAACAGATTGCAGAAATGGAAATAACTTTGTCTATTATACACGGCACTCGGCAAAAATGCCGCAGACAACGACTTATTGCGCTTTAAAGGCGTGCAATCGGTTCGTTGCTTTGGTCAAGCCATCTGTAAACCATATTTCAGTACAACGTGCCGCTTCGTCGATGGCTTCATCAATTAACTTCTGTTCACTAACAGGTGGTTTGCCTAACACAAAACCGACAACTTTATTTTTATCGCCTGGATGACCAATTCCGATGCGTAAACGGTGAAAGTTAGGGTTATTACCCAATTTACTGATGATGTCTTTCAGTCCATTGTGACCACCATGGCCACCGCCCAACTTAAATTTGGCGACGCCAGGTGGCAGATCCAGTTCGTCGTGGGCAACCAGAATTTCGTCCGGATTAATGCGGAAAAAACTGGCCATCGCCGCAACGGCTTTGCCGCTGAGATTCATAAATGTAGTCGGGACTAACAGGCGGACATCTTCGCCTCCAAGGGTGACTCGCGAAGTATAACCAAAGAATTTAGCCTCTTCGCGCAGCGGAGCGCGCAAACGCTCTGCCAGTAAGTCAACGAACCAGGCACCAGCATTATGTCGCGTTGCGGCGTATTCAGCGCCGGGGTTCGCCAGGCCGACAATCAATTTAATCGTCACGTTTTTTTGTCCTGAGTGTGTACATAACTGGCGCGTAGTTTACTGGTTGCGGCCCCGCTTGACAAAAAACTGCGTATCAAATGCAGATAACGCAATAATTGCCTAAGTGGACTATTAGAAAGTCAAGGTGTTCAGGCGTTTATTTGTAAAGTTTTGTTGAAATAAGGGTTGTAATTGTGATCACGCCCGCACATAACCCACAGGGTGTTGTCTATACTTTACACATAAGGAAGAGGGGTATTCCCTGTTACAACCCAGAAAGTTCCGGAGGTGACATATGAAACGCAAAAACGCTTCGTTACTCGGTAACGTGCTCATGGGGTTGGGTCTGGTGGTAATGGTGGTCGGCGTGGGGTATTCAATCCTCAACCAGTTACCACAGTTTAATATGCCCCAGTATTTCGCACATGGTGCAGTGCTAAGTATTTTCGTCGGTGCCATTCTCTGGCTGGCGGGTGCCCGTGTTGGCGGGCATGAACAGGTGTGCGACCGTTACTGGTGGGTTCGCCACTATGACAAACGTTGCCGCCGTAGCGATAATCGCCGTCATAGCTAACAAATAATGCCGTTTGCTGACCAGTCAGTTTGCGCTGACTGGTCAATCGCGTACTTATAAATCCGCCATCGCCGCGCGACGATTCGGGAAGAAAGCAAGGCGGCCCGGGATCGGTTGAATGCCTGCGCGAGCCATAGTGCGCAGTGGCTGGAATTCCACGTTGCACACGCGCAGTTCACATCCTTCGGGTAGACGCTTCACAAAACGCTGGAACGCATCAAGACCACCAGCATCAAGTACCGGAACGGCATCCCACTTCAGAATCACAATCCGTTTGCCTTCAAGACGTGACTCGAGGTCCGTGAACAAGCCTTCAGCGGCAGCAAAGAACAGCGGGCCAATAACGCGCAGAACCAGAACATCGTCTGGAACGTCTACGACTACCGGTGCCAGGCGAGTCATACGTGCGATACGACGCATAAACAGTAGCGATGCCAGCACGATCCCCACGCTGATGGCAATAACCATATCAAATAGCACGGTCAGCGACATGCACAGCAGCATGACGATGATGTCATCTTTCGGCGCATGACGCAGCAAGTCGACCACTTTGTGCGCTTCACTCATGTTCCACGCCACCATCAACAACAGGGCAGCCATGGCGGAAAGCGGCAGCCAGGAGAGCAGCGGTGCCAGTACCAGCAGGGCAAGAATAACCAGAATAGAGTGGATCACCGCCGAGATAGGGGAAGTAGCCCCGGCACGGACGTTAGCGGCAGAACGCGCGATGGCAGCTGTAGCGGTAATACCACCAAAGAACGGAGCGATAATATTCCCCAGCCCCTGTCCAACCAGTTCACTGTTCGCTTTGTGCTTAGTCCCGGTCATGCCATCCAGCACCACGGCACAGAGCAGAGATTCGATTGCGCCGAGCATTGCCATTGAGAATGCCGCAGGCAGCAGTGTGCGAATAGAATCCCAGGTTAGCGTGAATTCTGAATTAGGCAGGTCCCACGGCAGTACCAGCTGTGGCAGCAGTTGCGGAATACCGTTACCCTGAGTACCATCGGCCAGGACGTAGTGGAATTGCGAACCGATGGTAGCAACATGTCCGCCGAGCAGGTTAACAATTCCCATCACCGCGCAACCAGCCAGCAAGGCCGGAAGGTGACCGGGTAAACGAATGCCCAGACGCGGCCAGAAAACCAGAATGCCAAGCGTCACAATGCCAATGGCAGCATCACCCACATTAATGGTCGGCAGCGCCATAAATAATGCGCCGACTTTTTGTAGATAATGCTCCGGGACATGGGCCATTTGCAGACCGAGAAAATCTTTAATCTGCATGGTACCGATGGTGATCCCGATACCCGAGGTGAAACCTAAGGTGACGGAAACCGGAATATACTCAATCAGGCGACCAAAGCGTGCCAGCCCCATCAGGATCAAAAAGACACCTGACATGAGTGTCGCGACCAGCAGTCCTGCCAGTCCAAACTGTTGCGAAACGGGATAGAGAATTACCACAAATGCCGCAGTCGGACCGGAAACGCTAAAGCGTGACCCCCCCGTCAGAGCAATGACAATCCCCGCAACAGCTGCGGTATATAAACCGTACTGGGGTGCCACACCACTACCAATAGCCAACGCCATCGCCAGCGGGATAGCAATAATCCCGACGGTTATCCCGGCAATCAGGTCACGGGTAAACCGTGCGGCAGTATATTTTTCTTTCCAGCAAGCGTCGATCAGAGCGCGGAAAGGCATCACATGTGAGGAAAATATTTTGTTCACAATAATGTTTCATCCGTGAGCGCATCATCTGTCAACTAAATGGCAGGTGAAGGAGGCATAGGTCATACAAATGGATATTACAGACAAAAAAACCCGCCGCAGCGGGTCTTTGAGCCGGGTTCGATTAGTGTTCGAACATGGCAGAGATCGATTCTTCGTTGCTGATACGACGAATCGCTTCGGCCAGCATACCTGACAGGGTCAGAGTACGCACGTTCGGCAGTGATTTGATTTCATCGCTCAGCGGAATGGTATCGCAGACAACGACTTCATCAATTACAGAGTTACGCAGGTTGTTCGCCGCGTTGCCAGAGAAGATCGGGTGAGTCGCGTACGCAAATACACGTTTAGCACCACGTTCTTTCAGCGCTTCAGCAGCTTTACACAGCGTACCGCCAGTGTCGATCATATCATCGACCAGTACGCAGTCACGACCTGCAACGTCACCGATGATATGCATCACCTGGGAAACGTTCGCACGCGGACGACGTTTGTCGATGATTGCCATATCGGTATCGTTCAGCAGCTTAGCGATAGCGCGGGCACGCACAACGCCGCCGATGTCCGGAGAAACCACAATTGGGTTATCCAGATTCAGCTGCAGCATGTCTTCCAGCAGGATCGGGCTACCAAATACGTTATCAACCGGAACGTCGAAGAAACCCTGAATCTGTTCAGCGTGCAGATCCACTGTCAGCACACGGTCAACACCGACGCTGGAGAGGAAGTCTGCAACCACTTTCGCAGTGATTGGTACACGAGCGGAACGGACGCGACGGTCCTGGCGCGCATAGCCAAAGTAGGGGATAACAGCGGTGATACGACCTGCGGAAGCACGACGCAGGGCATCAACCATAACGACTAATTCCATCAGGTTGTCGTTAGTAGGGGCACAAGTGGACTGGATGATGAAAATATCACCACCGCGTACATTTTCGTTGATTTGTACACTGACTTCGCCGTCGCTAAAGCGACCTACAGCGGCGTCGCCGAGTGAAGTGTACAGGCGGTTGGCAATACGTTGTGCTAGTTCCGGGGTGGCGTTACCAGCAAAAAGCTTCATATCAGGCACGAGAAGAACCTCAGGCATGCGTCCATTGGTGGAAAGAATCTGCCGAAAACTGTGCGGGCCAGGCATGATTCTTTCCAGGCGGTGTATTAAAGAGCGCGATGCAACGTCTGGAACAAGGTGACGTTGTCACCGAAACTCAGCTTGCCCGGCTTAAAGCATGGCTCTGTGCAATGGGGAAAGATTAACGCCTTTCGCCACAAAGCCATTGAGCCATTCCGGGGCTTGCTCTAGCACCTGGCGGGCTTCAGACTCTGTATCAAATTCAGCAAAGACACAGGCCCCTGTCCCAGTCAGGCGCGACGGGGCGTATTCTAACAGCCAGGAAAGCACCGCATCAACCTCGCGAAAACGTTTTCTTGCGATAACCTCGCAATCATTGCTGAATTCACATTTTAGCAACGTTTCTATTGACCTTTTTGGCGTATTGCGCGGGAGTTCAGGATCTTTAAAAATCACCGGAGTCGGAATACTTACACCAGGGTGCGCCACCAAGTACCACTTCTCTGGCGGATCCACCGGCGTTAGTATTTCACCAACGCCTTCGGCAAACGCGGCATGCCCCCGAACAAAGACAGGAA
Organism: Escherichia sp. MOD1-EC6300; assembly: GCF_002965045.1. NCBI lineage: Bacteria > Pseudomonadati > Pseudomonadota > Gammaproteobacteria > Enterobacterales > Enterobacteriaceae > Escherichia > Escherichia sp. MOD1-EC6300. Next base: position 45,742 of record NZ_PTRH01000006.1, read on the forward strand.
CATCTGCGCCCAGCGTCAGCCCCATTTCCGCCAGTTCATCAATGCTTAGCCCGCATTGCCAGAGATGGTTTAATGCCACCAGCACCGTCGCGGCATTGGATGAACCACCACCCAGACCGCCGCCCATCGGCAAACGCTTGTCAATACTGATTTCTGCACCGCTTCCCGTAGGAAGACGCCCGCTGGCGGCTGCTGTTTTCATCAGCAACCGTGCTGCGCGAACGATCAGGTTATCTTCATGTTCCACGCCTTCAACGGGTGTTAACAGACGAATATCCCCATCGTCACGAAGCTCAATGCTGATGGTGTCGCCGTAATCCAGGAACTGAAACAGCGTTTGCAGCGTGTGGTAACCGTCCGCACGCTGACCGGTAATGTATAAAAACAGATTAAGTTTTGCCGGAGAGGGCCACTGTGTCCGCATTATTTCACTATCCAGTTATCCATTTTTAACTTGATGCGCTGACCACCATCGGTGAGTTCCATATTGGCTGGCATCGCAGGTTGCGTTTTGGTGTCATAACCACCGTAAACAACTTTCCAGTTTTTGCCGTTTTGGCTGTAGGTGATTTCGCTGAGGCGATATTGATCGTCCAGTTTGTAGTCGGTTGCATCACCCGGTAAACCTAAAATCCACTGACGCAAACTGTTGAGCGGAATCGGCATTCCGGTCAATTTGCCAATCATCTCTTCAGCGTCATCGGCGGTATAACGCTGACCTTTATTGTCGACTAACTGCACGTTACCCGGTTGAGCATTCAGCTCCAGTTCCGTGCTGCCCAATGGGTTAGTCAGCAGCAGACGGTAGCGCTCCTGGCCAGTTTGCTGCCAGAAGAAACGGGCGTACACTTTTTGTTGGTCAGAAATATAAGCGAACGCGCCGCGAGTTTGATACTGATTAAGATTGCGCACGTCTTGCTGATGCTGACGCCATTGTGGCGAATCCGGGCTTTTGCCAGGACCTTTGGGCGTGGTAACGGAACAGGCAGTGAGCACAAGAGCAGCCAGCGGTAGCAGGCGGATAAGACGAAAATCGGGCAGGGGCATAGTGATGACAAGTCCTTGAGATACGTTGCAGTTATAACCCTTAATGCTAGCGTTACCGCCCGCTATCGTCTATGTTCAAGTTGTCTTAATTGCCAGAATCTAACGGCTTTCGGCAATTACTCCAAAAGGGGGCGCTCTCTTTTATTGATCTTACGCATCCTGTATGATGCAAGCAGACTAACCCTATCAACGTTGGTATTATTTCCCGCAGACATGACCCTTTTAGCACTCGGTATCAACCATAAAACGGCACCTGTATCGCTGCGAGAACGTGTATCGTTTTCGCCGGATAAGCTCGATCAGGCGCTTGACAGCCTGCTTGCGCAGCCGATGGTGCAGGGCGGCGTGGTGCTGTCGACGTGCAATCGCACGGAACTTTATCTTAGCGTTGAAGAGCAGGATAACCTGCAAGAGGCGTTAATCCGCTGGCTTTGCGATTATCACAATCTTAATGAAGAAGACCTGCGTAAAAGCCTCTACTGGCATCAGGATAACGACGCGGTTAGCCATTTAATGCGTGTTGCCAGCGGCCTGGATTCACTGGTTCTGGGGGAGCCGCAGATCCTCGGTCAGGTAAAAAAAGCCTTTGCTGATTCGCAAAAAGGTCATATGAAGGCCAGCGAACTGGAACGCATGTTCCAGAAATCTTTCTCTGTAGCGAAACGCGTTCGCACTGAAACCGATATCGGTGCCAGCGCTGTGTCTGTCGCTTTTGCGGCTTGCACGCTGGCGCGGCAGATCTTTGAATCGCTCTCTACGGTAACAGTATTGCTGGTTGGCGCGGGGGAGACTATCGAGCTGGTGGCGCGTCATCTACGTGAACACAAAGTACAGAAGATGATTATCGCCAACCGTACTCGCGAACGCGCCCAAATTCTGGCAGATGAAGTCGGCGCAGAAGTGATTGCCTTGAGCGATATTGACGAACGTCTGCGCGAAGCCGATATCATCATTAGTTCTACCGCCAGTCCGTTGCCGATTATCGGTAAAGGCATGGTGGAGCGCGCATTAAAAAGCCGTCGCAACCAACCGATGCTGTTGGTAGATATTGCCGTTCCGCGCGATGTTGAGCCGGAAGTTGGCAAACTGGCGAATGCTTACCTTTATAGTGTTGACGATCTACAAAGCATTATTTCGCACAACCTGGCGCAACGTAAAGCTGCCGCAGTTGAGGCGGAGACTATCGTCGCTCAGGAAACCAGCGAATTTATGGCCTGGCTGCGTGCACAAAGTGCCAGCGAAACCATTCGCGAGTATCGCAGCCAGGCAGAGCAAGTTCGCGATGAGTTAACCGCCAAAGCGTTAGCAGCCCTTGAGCAGGGCGGCGACGCGCAAGCCATTATGCAGGATCTGGCATGGAAACTGACTAACCGCCTGATCCATGCGCCAACGAAATCACTTCAACAGGCTGCCCGTGACGGGGATAACGAACGCCTGAATATTCTGCGCGACAGCCTCGGGCTGGAGTAGCAGTACATCATTTTCTTTTTTACAGGGTGCATTTACGCCTATGAAGCCTTCTATCGTTGCCAAACTGGAAGCCCTGCATGAACGCCATGAAGAAGTTCAGGCGTTGCTGGGTGACGCGCAAACTATCGCCGACCAGGAACGTTTTCGCGCATTATCACGCGAATATGCGCAGTTAAGTGATGTTTCGCGCTGTTTTACCGACTGGCAACAGGTTCAGGAAGATATCGAAACCGCACAGATGATGCTCGACGATCCTGAAATGCGTGAGATGGCGCAGGATGAACTGCGCGAAGCTAAAGAAAAAAGCGAGCAACTGGAACAGCAATTACAGGTTCTGTTACTACCAAAAGATCCTGATGACGAACGTAACGCCTTCCTCGAAGTCCGTGCCGGAACCGGCGGCGACGAAGCGGCGCTCTTCGCTGGCGATCTGTTCCGTATGTACAGCCGTTACGCCGAAGCCCGCCGCTGGCGTGTAGAAATCATGAGCGCCAGCGAGGGTGAACATGGTGGCTATAAAGAGATCATCGCCAAAATTAGCGGTGATGGTGTATATGGTCGTTTGAAATTCGAATCTGGCGGTCATCGCGTGCAGCGTGTGCCTGCTACGGAATCGCAGGGTCGAATTCATACTTCTGCTTGTACCGTTGCGGTAATGCCAGAACTGCCTGACGCAGAACTGCCGGACATCAACCCAGCAGATTTGCGCATTGATACTTTCCGCTCGTCAGGGGCGGGTGGTCAGCACGTTAACACCACCGATTCGGCAATTCGTATTACTCACTTGCCGACCGGGATTGTTGTTGAATGTCAGGACGAACGTTCGCAGCATAAAAACAAAGCTAAAGCACTTTCAGTACTCGGTGCTCGCATCCACGCAGCAGAAATGGCAAAACGCCAACAGGCCGAAGCGTCTACTCGCCGTAACCTGCTGGGGAGTGGCGATCGCAGCGACCGTAACCGTACTTACAACTTCCCGCAGGGGCGCGTTACCGATCACCGCATCAACCTGACGCTCTACCGTCTGGATGAAGTGATGGAAGGTAAGCTGGATATGCTGATTGAACCGATTATCCAGGAACATCAGGCCGACCAACTGGCGGCGTTGTCCGAGCAGGAATAATGGAATATCAACACTGGTTACGTGAAGCAATAAGCCAACTTCAGGCGAGCGAAAGCCCGCGGCGTGATGCTGAAATCCTGCTGGAGCATGTTACCGGCAAAGGGCGTACTTTTATTCTCGCCTTTGGTGAAACGCAGCTGACTGACGAACAATGTCAGCAACTTGATGCGCTACTGACGCGTCGTCGCGATGGTGAACCTATTGCTCATTTAACCGGGGTGCGAGAATTCTGGTCGCTGCCGTTATTTGTTTCGCCAGCGACCTTAATTCCGCGCCCGGATACGGAGTGTCTGGTGGAGCAGGCACTGGCGCGGTTGCCTGAACAGCCTTGCCGTATTCTCGATCTCGGGACGGGTACCGGGGCGATTGCGCTGGCGCTGGCTAGCGAGCGCCCGGACTGTGAAATTACCGCTGTAGATCGTATGCCAGATGCTGTCTCTCTGGCACAACGTAATGCCCAGCATCTGGCGATCAAAAATATCCATATTCTGCAAAGCGACTGGTTTAGCGCGCTAGCCGGGCAGCAGTTTGCGATGATTGTCAGTAACCCACCGTATATCGACGAGCAGGACCCGCATCTTCAACAAGGCGATGTCCGCTTTGAGCCGCTCACTGCGCTGGTTGCGGCAGACAGTGGAATGGCAGACATCGTGCATATCATCGAACAGTCGCGTAACGCGCTGGTATCCGGCGGCTTTCTGCTTCTGGAACATGGCTGGCAGCAGGGCGAAGCGGTGCGACAGGCATTTATCCACGCGGGATATCATGACGTCGAAACCTGTCGGGACTATGGTGATAACGAGCGCGTAACGCTCGGCCGCTATTATCAATGACAAGTTTTTCTACACTGCTTAGCGTTCATCTCATTAGCATTGCGCTTTCTGTAGGGCTATTAACCTTACGTTTCTGGCTACGTTATCAGAAGCATCCACAGGCATTTGCTCGTTGGACGCGCATTGTGCCGCCGGTTGTCGATACGGTGTTATTGTTAAGCGGCATTGCGTTGATGGCTAAAGCGCACATCCTGCCATTTTCCGGGCAGGCACAGTGGCTGACTGAAAAGCTGTTTGGAGTTATCATTTATATCGTTTTGGGTTTTATTGCACTCGATTATCGTCGTATGCACAGTCAGCAGGCGCGCATTATTGCCTTCCCGCTGGCGTTGGTGGTGCTGTACATCATCATTAAACTCGCCACCACAAAAGTACCGTTACTGGGGTAAGTCATGAGATCGTTAGCTGATTTCGAATTTAATAAAGCGCCATTGTGCGAAGGCATGATCCTGGCTTGCGAAGCAATCCGTCGCGATTTTCCCTCGCAAGATGTTTACGACGAACTGGAGCGTCTCGTTACTCTGGCGAAGGAAGAAATCAGCCAGCTTCTGCCTTTAGAAGAGCAGCTGGAAAAACTGATCGCGCTGTTTTACGGCGACTGGGGATTTAAAGCCTCACGCGGCGTTTATCGTCTTTCCGATGCATTATGGCTGGACCAGGTATTAAAGAATCGGCAGGGCAGTGCGGTATCATTAGGCGCCGTTTTATTGTGGGTCGCTAATCGTCTTGATTTGCCGCTGCTGCCGGTGATTTTCCCTACGCAGCTGATACTGCGCATTGAATGTCCGGATGGCGAAATTTGGCTGATTAATCCTTTTAACGGTGAATCGTTAAGCGAACATATGCTGGACGTTTGGTTAAAGGGAAATATCAGCCCGTCGGCGGAGCTGTTTTATGAAGATCTTGATGAAGCTGATAACATTGAGGTAATCCGCAAATTGCTGGACACACTCAAAGCCTCGTTGATGGAAGAAAATCAGATGGAGCTGGCATTACGCACCAGCGAAGCTTTATTACAATTTAACCCGGAAGATCCCTATGAAATTCGCGATCGCGGGTTGATTTATGCGCAACTGGATTGCGAACACGTTGCGTTGAACGATTTAAGTTATTTCGTTGAACAGTGTCCGGAAGACCCGATCAGCGAAATGATCCGTGCGCAAATAAATAACATCGCGCATAAACATATTGTGCTGCATTAATTAATCGACATTTTACTCAAGATTAAGGCGATCCTATGAAACAAAAAGTGGTTAGCATTGGCGACATCAACGTAGCAAATGATCTGCCGTTCGTGCTGTTTGGCGGTATGAACGTGCTGGAATCTCGCGATCTGGCGATGCGCATTTGCGAGCACTACGTAACCGTGACCCAGAAACTGGGTATCCCTTACGTGTTCAAAGCCTCTTTTGACAAAGCCAACCGCTCCTCCATCCACTCTTATCGTGGACCAGGTCTGGAAGAAGGGATGAAAATCTTCCAGGAACTGAAACAGACATTTGGCGTAAAAATTATCACTGACGTTCACGAGCCAAGCCAGGCACAGCCCGTTGCTGATGTTGTGGATGTGATTCAGTTGCCGGCGTTTCTTGCTCGCCAGACTGACCTGGTGGAGGCAATGGCGAAAACCGGTGCGGTAATTAACGTCAAGAAACCACAGTTCGTCAGCCCAGGCCAAATGGGTAATATCGTTGATAAATTCAAAGAAGGCGGCAACGATAAAGTGATTCTTTGCGATCGCGGTGCTAACTTCGGCTATGACAACCTGGTTGTTGATATGCTGGGCTTCAGCATCATGAAGAAAGTGTCTGGTAATTCACCGGTGATTTTCGACGTGACCCACGCACTGCAATGCCGCGATCCGTTTGGCGCAGCTTCCGGCGGTCGTCGTGCTCAGGTGGCTGAGCTGGCACGTGCCGGTATGGCGGTAGGTCTGGCGGGGCTGTTTATTGAAGCGCATCCGGATCCGGAACATGCGAAATGTGATGGTCCATCCGCGCTGCCGCTGGCTAAACTGGAACCGTTCCTCAAGCAGATGAAAGCGATTGATGACCTGGTGAAAGGTTTCGAAGAACTGGATACCAGCAAGTAATCTTTTTTGCCTGAAAACTAAAGCCTTAGCGTTCTGCGTTAAGGCTTTTTTCATGGGGCCGGATACAAAAAAGGCCGCAGGCTGTTACCCCTGCGGCCGGTTTCGGGCGCATATTGCCATCACGGCAGCCTGACGCCCGTTTTCACCTTACTTCCGGTTACGCCACCAGCTGACAATCGCTGCGGTAATAATTCCCGCCAGGATCGGTGCTGCCAGGTCGTGCCAGAAAGTCATGGCAAACTGCGCGAGCGTCATATAGCCGCCTTGTTGTAATTACAACATTTTGCGGCTATTCTTGAAGTGTCTGGTTTCAAGATTAGCCCCCGTTCTGTTGTCAGGTTGTACCTCTCAACGTGCGGGGGTTTTCTCTTTCCAGCAACCAATGCCACCAGGGATAGAGCCCCCGCAACATTGCGCCTCACCGGATAACTCCGGCTTGGTGTGGATACTACGTCTCAATTCATCTTCACTTCATCCCTGAAATGTTTGCAATGAAGAGTGCATTCCGGTTTTTCAACAGTTGTTACAGTCGTTTCATGAGTGCTCTGGATGATGCTTCCAGCTCGGGTTGCCAATATTTACTTGCAGAAGAGATAAAGACAAAAAGGGCCGCAGGCTGTTACCCCTGCGGCCGGTTTCGGGCGCATATTGCCATCACGGCAGCCTGACGCCCGTTTTCACCTTACTTCCGGTTACGCCACCAGCTGACAATCACTGCGGTAATAATCCCCGCCAGGAACGGTGCCGCCAGGTCGTGCCAGAAAATCATGGCAAACTGCGCGAGCGTCATATAGCCGCCTTGTTGTAATGACAACATTTTGCGGCTATTCTTGAATTGTTGATGGTTCAAGATTAGCCCCCGTTCTGTTGTCAGGTTTTACCTCTCAACGTGCGGGGGTTTTCTCTTTCCAGCAACCAATGCCACCAGGGATAAAGCCCCCGCAACATTGCGCCTCACCGGATAACGCCGGCTTGGTGTGGATATTACGTCTCAATTCATCTTCACTTCATCCCTGAAATGTTTGCAATAAAGAGTACATTCCGGCTTTTCAACAGCTGTTGCAGTGGTTTCGTGCAGGTTGTGGTACAGGCTCGCAATTCTGATTAACGACCTGTTCAGGTAGTATGAAGAAATACAATAAGCAGGAATTTATATTATCTCCCCCGATTTCTGTCATCGGAGGAGATATAACTGTCAGGCAAATATCGTCATCAAATAGGCGGCAAACAGTGCCAGATGCGCTGCGCCATTGAGCACGTTAGTACGTCCGGTGGAGAAGGAGATATGGCACAGCACTAAAGAGGCCACCATCACCACCATTTCTGGCGCACCAAGTGCAAACTGCAATTCGTTACCCGTCATAAAGGCAATTAGCGTGACGACAGGTACGGTAAGCGAAATGGTTGCTAACACTGAACCAAAGAACAGATTCATCGCGCGCTGGACCTGGTTGTTCAACACTGCTTTTAACGCACCTAAACCTTCCGGCGACAGAATCAACAGAGCCACCAGGAAGCCAGTAAAGGCGACAGGGGCATTCATGCTGTCGAGCAATGTCTCCAGCGGGCTGGCGTTCATTTTGGTGACTGCAATAACGGCAATCAGATGGACAATCAACCAGATAGCATGCCACAGGCTGCTATGGGCAGACGGTTTACCGTGGTGCGGGTCGTCATCATCACTGTCATCTTCGTGCTCGTAGACAAATAAACTTTGATGCGTTTTGGTCTGGATCAGCAAAAATACGCCATACATTGCCGCAGAAATTAATGCTACCAGTAACGCCTGACCGGTTGAAAAATTCGCCACAGGCAGAGCCATTGGAAATACCAGTACGATTATCGCCAGGGGGAACAGCGCAATTAAATACTGCTTGATACCAAACAGATTCATATATTGGGTGGCAAACTTGCGTCCGCCCAACAATAATGAAAAGCCAACCAGTCCACCGGTAACAATCATAATGATTGAATAGAGCGTATCACGCATTAGCGTCGGTGCGGCGTCGCCAGTTGCCATTAGAGCTGAAATCAAACTGACTTCAAGAATAACCACTGAAAGGCTAAGAATAAGCGAACCGTAAGGTTCTCCCAGGCGATGGGCTAATACGTCCGCATGACGGACAACACTAAAGGCGCTACTTAAAATACCAATAAGTGCAAGAAGATTGATGGCAATGACCACTGGTAGTGTCTGACTGCTTCCCCACAGGAACAGCACTACCAGCGCCAGAACCGGGAAAATAAGCGAAGTCTCCTTGTGGCGGGTTTTTACCGCCTCTTGAGCATTTGACATTATGGTTATCCCTTTGCAGATGAATTTATCGAAAATGTAAAAAATAGGTAGGAAAAATAACAGAAAGTGTCTGGGTATCGGCAACATTTTACGAATTTTTACCCCGCTGTCGATTTTTTACTCATCGGGCCATAAAAATAAGCAATGCGTTTAGACAATGTTTGTTTTAGCGTTTCTTAAGAAGAGTCTGACATGAAAATTCTTATGTTTTGGCAAGAGTGGATATTGTTGACCACACTTAATGTTTAACTTTGTAAAAGGAGTCAACGATGCCGTATAAAACGAAAAGCGATCTGCCGGAAAGCGTAAAGCACGTGCTACCGTCTCATGCTCAGGATATCTATAAAGAAGCGTTCAACAGCGCATGGGATCAATATAAAGATAAAGAAGATCGGCGTGATGACGCCAGTCGCGAAGAAACCGCGCATAAAGTGGCCTGGGCTGCTGTGAAGCATGAATATGCCAAAGGGGATGATGATAAATGGCATAAAAAATCGTAAAACCGGTAGCTTAGTTAAAGCTATTCGTGCGGTGTTGTCTTGCAAGTGGTCCGTGGATTGCATATTGTCCCGTTAATGGTTTCAAAATGAGCAGTAAAATGTCCGGAAGACACCAAAAAGTTGTCGCAGGGAAGTATGCAGTGGCGGAGGTGTAAGGTGATAACGCGTGATTTCTTGATGAATGCCGATTGTAAAACGGCATTTGGTGCCATTGAAGAATCACTCTTATGGTCAGCAGAGCAACGGGCGGCTTCGCTGGCGGCGACGCTGGCTTGTCGACCTGATGAGGGACCGGTGTGGATCTTCGGTTATGGATCGTTGATGTGGAATCCGGCACTGGAGTTTACCGAGTCGTGCACCGGTACACTGGTTGGATGGCATCGCGCGTTTTGCCTGCGCCTGACCGCCGGGCGCGGGACTGCGCACCAGCCGGGACGGATGCTTGCACTGAAAGAGGGCGGACGCACCACAGGCGTCGCCTATCGACTGCCAGAAGAGACGCTGGAGCAGGAACTAACCCTGTTGTGGAAGCGCGAGATGATTACCGGCTGTTATCTGCCAACCTGGTGTCAGCTTGATCTTGATGATGGACGCACAGTAAACGCCATTGTGTTTATTATGGACCCGCGACATCCAGAATATGAATCTGACACTCGCGCTCAGGTCATCGCGCCGTTGATTGCGGCGGCGAGCGGTCCACTGGGAACCAACGCACAATACCTGTTTTCACTGGAACAGGAGCTTATCAAACTGGGAATGCAGGACGATGGGCTGAATGATTTGCTGGTTTCGGTAAAAAAACTGCTGGCGGAGAATTATCCGGATGGTGTGTTACGGCCGGGATTCGCCTGAGTAAACTTCCCTCATAGTGGGGCGTCAGACGCCCCCTCAAACATTAAAATGTGAGCACTTTATCGGCTGACAGCGTCCATTGCGCCAGTTCCACAAGAGTACCGATTTCCACCCCATCAATCAGAGGAAGTGTACTAATCCCGCGCCCGTCGGTACAGGTTTTGCACAATTTCACCGGTACATTCTGAGCGGTAAGGATCTCCAGCATTTGCTGAATGTTGTAGCCTTCCCCTGGTTTTTGCCCGCGCAACCCGGCTGTGACCGCATCAGACATCAGGAACAGACGCAGATCCAGATTGTTCTCCTGCTCTCGTAACGCAATGGCCAGCCGCAAGCTGTTAAACAAGGATTCGCTCCCGTAAGGTGCGCCATTGGCAACGATCACGATTTTTTGCATTATTTACTCCTGTATTCAGGGAATTAGACACTTATCTTCTATCTTACTGCTTCTGCAGCGTCTGACCAATCGGTCACATTTTTAAGGATTTTCCTGAAAGCGCGAGAAAATACGACAAAAGTTGCCAGTAATCGTTATTCTTTAAGGCTATGGTTTTTCATTTTTTACCGGAAGTTACCGACGTTTTGAGCCGTTTCGTTCCTCGCATTATTCCGTTTTATTTACTCTTGCTGGCGGCAGGCGGTACAGCTAACGCACAATCTACCTTCGAGCAAAAAGCGGCAAATCCCTTTGATAATAACAATGATGGTCTGCCGGATTTAGGCATGGCTCCCGAAAATCATGATGGGGAAAAACACTTTGCTGAAATTGTGAAAGATTTCGGCGAAACCAGTATGAATGATAACGGGCTGGATACTGGCGAGCAGGCAAAAGCTTTCGCATTGGGAAAAGTCCGCGACGCGCTTAGTCAACAGGTTAATCAGCACGTAGAGTCCTGGCTATCACCGTGGGGAAATGCCAGTGTTGACGTCAAAGTGGATAACGAAGGACATCTCACAGGCAGTCGCGGAAGCTGGTTTGTGCCTTTACAGGATAATGAGCGTTATCTCACCTGGAGCCAGCTGGGTCTTACTCAGCAGGATGATGGGCTGGTGAGCAATGTGGGCGTTGGGCAACGCTGGGCGCGCGGCAGCTGGCTGGTGGGTTATAATACTTTTTATGACAACTTGCTGGACGAAAATCTTCAGCGAGCGGGCTTTGGTGCCGAAGCGTGGGGCGAATATTTGCGACTATCGGCAAACTTTTACCAGCCGTTTGCTGCATGGCATGAACAGACAGCCACGCAGGAACAACGGATGGCGCGCGGGTACGACCTGACAGCCCGGATGCGCATGCCGTTCTATCAACACCTCAATACCAGTGTCAGCGTAGAACAGTATTTTGGTGATCGTGTTGATTTGTTTAACTCTGGTACGGGTTATCACAATCCCGTCGCATTGAGTCTGGGATTAAATTACACCCCTGTGCCCTTAGTCACGGTGACGGCCCAGCATAAACAGGGTGAAAGTGGCGAGAATCAAAATAACCTCGGGCTGAATCTTAACTACCGCTTTGGTGTCCCGCTCAAAAAACAACTTTCTGCGGGCGAGGTTGCCGAAAGTCAGTCGTTACGTGGTAGTCGCTATGATAATCCGCAGCGAAATAATCTACCGACTCTTGAGTACCGACAGCGAAAAACGTTAACGGTGTTTCTGGCAACACCGCCGTGGGATCTAAAACCTGGCGAAACAGTGCCGCTGAAATTACAAATCCGCAGTCGTTATGGTATTCGGCAACTGATTTGGCAGGGCGATACGCAGATATTAAGTTTGACGCCGGGCGCACAAGCCAATAGCGCGGAGGGCTGGACGCTGATCATGCCTGACTGGCAAAACGGGGAAGGGGCAAGCAATCGCTGGCGATTGTCTGTAGTGGTGGAAGATAACCAGGGGCAGCGTGTCTCCTCCAATGAGATCACGCTAACGCTTGTCGAACCGTTCGACGCATTGTCAAACGACGAACTGCGCTGGGAACCGTAATCAGAAAATGCGCTCCTGATGCACCCATACTGCTGCTTCCACGCGAGACTTGAGCTTCATTTTCTTCAGCATGTGCTTGACGTGCACTTTTACTGTGCTTTCGGTGATGTCCAGGCGGCGGGCAATCATCTTGTTCGGCAAACCCTGGGCAATCAGCTTGAGAATATCGCGCTCGCGTGGGGTTAACTGGTTAACATCGCGTTCAGTAGTGGCACGGTTAGCGCGCAAGCTGGCGGCCAGAACAGGCGTTAATGCTTCGCTTAATACCATTTCGCCAGCAGCTGCCTGATGCAATGCTTTCAGCAGATCTTCCGGTTCCATATCTTTTAACAGATAGCCATCCGCGCCGCGTTTCAGTGCGGTGACCACATCTTCTTCATGATTAGAGACGCTGAATACCACAATGCGCCCGGAGAGGGACTTTTCGCGCAGTTTATCCAGCGTTTCCAGACCGTTCATGCCGGGCATATTGAGATCTAACAGGATCAGATCGGGATCAAGAGACTCCGCCAGTTCAATACCCTGTTCGCCATTACTCGCTTCGCCAACCACGGTGATATCTGGTGCCATACTAATAAGCTGTTTTACGCCAGTTCGCAGCATCGGGTGATCGTCGATCAGCAGGATAGTAGCCGGTTCCTGATTACTCATGGGTATCTCCTTGGACGTCTGTGAAAGTTTTTTCGGGAATAAAGGTGACCACCACTTCGGTGCCACCTGATTCACGACGGCGGACGCGGCAATCGCCCCGTAAACTTTGCGCACGGTCGCGCATTATTATCATGCCGTAGTGATTGCTGCGGATGGCATTTTCAGGCACGCCGCAGCCGTTATCCTGGACGGTCAGTTTGACCTGATTATCGTTTTGCGCCACTGTCACCACGACCTCACTCGCTTGCGAATGTTTGAGGGCGTTACTTAATGCCTCACGGGCAATTTGCAACAGATGGATTGCCTGATGCGAAGGCACCAGACGAGGCGGCAATTGATAATCCAGCTTCACCGGGAAGCCAAACCTGGCGCTGTACTCTTCGCAACTCGCCTCCAGCGCCGGACGTAATCCAGGCTCGGTGAGCTGCAAGCGGAATGTGGTGAGCAATTCACGCAACTGCGCCCAGGATGCATTCAGTTCGTTACGGATCTGACTTAACAGTTCGCGGCTGCTTTCTGGCAGCGCATCGCCCTGCATCTGTAAACAACTCACCTGCATCTTCATGCAAGAGAGAGATTGGGCAATAGAATCATGCAGTTCGCGCGCAATGGTGGCACGCTCTTCCATCACGATCAACTGTTGCTGACGTTCCTGATGGCGATCCAGCGCAAGCGTGGCGGTGAGTTGTTCAACCAGGGTATCCACCAGTTGTTGTTGATCATGACTAAGATGACGCCCCTGCGGCAGGGTTGCCAGCAAAATACCGTACTGCGTATGAGAGTCAGCCAGCCGCCACTTCAGGGTTGTGCCGCGATCGCCAACGGGGAGTACACCGCGCGGGCAGAGCTGACAGCCTTTATCATCGCAGGTCATATCTGGCTGGCAGGTAAACTCCTGATGATTCTCTTCATCATCAGTGTCATACACCCGCAGTTCGATATCACGTAGCAGGGTTAAATTCTGTAAGCCGTTGAGTACAGGTGACAGGCGTTCACACAGCGGGGCGCGGGAATGCAAACGGCGGTTGGCCTGCCATAAAAAAGAGAGGATCTGATTTTTATGTTCCAGCCCGGCGGTTTTCTCCTGAACCCGCTGCTCAAGTACGGCGTAACTTTCCGCCAGTTCTGCAGACATATTGTTCAACGCAGTTCCAAGCATAGCCATTTCGTTGCGCCCGCTGATGTTCGCGCGTTGGGTAAAATCGCGATGGCTGACGGCACTCGCCATTGCCAACAACTGCCGCCACGGTTGTAGCAGTCGCGCCCGCAACCAGATAATAGTGAACACCAGTAACAGTGCCATAAATACCGCCATTACCCGATGGACCAGCACCACTGTCTCAATGCGCATTTCCGTGGTGCGGTCAAAACCAGATACCAGTTGATCAAGCCCCGCAACAAACTGGCTGACATCCGCTGACACCGTTTTGCGGTTTTGTGCACGCAGCAGCGCAGGGATCAGTTCATTACGCCAGTAATCTTGTAAACCCTGTAGTTGCGCCAGTTGTCCGTCTCGTTCTGCTGCTCGGGTTAACTCGGCGCTAAATGCCGTTTGTTCCATCTCTTTAATTAAGGGCTTGTCTTTCTCGCTTAATGGCACTGCCGCCAACAGACGGTAACTTTGCATGCGCAGCGATCCCGCTTTGTTGATCGCATGGGCGCTGCCCTGAACGCCTTGCACCAGCCAGCCAGAAACTGCCATCCCTGCCAGTCCAATAGCAGTAGAAAGCAACACAATAAGCGCAACCTGATTAACCAGGGTGAGCGGAGAGAGACAACGTTTAAGCATGCAAACCTCTTCCTTCAGGCTTTAAATGAGCAATAACCTTAATGAATGTGACGATACATTCTGGAATGGCAGTATTCTCGGCTATTGGCTGAAGTATACCCATACCCGGAAAGAGTTACTCCTTATTTGCCGCGTGGTAAGTCGCTTTACATCGGTAAGGGTAGGGATTTTACAGCACCGTGAAAAATCTCATAATTTTTATGAAATCACTGTACTCACTATGGGTAATGATAAATATCAATGATAGATAAAGTTATCTTATCGTTTGATTTACATCAAATTGCCTTTAGCTACAGACACTAAGGTGGCAGACATCGAAACGAGTATCAGAGGTGTCTATGAGTCACTCATCCGCCCCCGAAAGGGCTACTGGAGCTGTCATTACAGATTGGCGACCGGAAGATCCTGCGTTCTGGCAACAACGCGGTCAACGTATTGCCAGCCGCAACCTGTGGATTTCCGTTCCCTGTCTGCTGCTGGCGTTTTGCGTATGGATGTTATTCAGTGCTGTTGCGGTGAACTTACCGAAAGTCGGTTTTAATTTTACGACCGATCAGCTATTTATGTTGACGGCGCTGCCATCGGTTTCTGGCGCGTTGTTACGTGTTCCATACTCCTTTATGGTTCCTATCTTCGGTGGTCGTCGCTGGACGGCGTTCAGCACCGGTATTCTGATTATTCCTTGCGTCTGGCTGGGTTTTGCCGTGCAGGATACCTCCACGCCTTATAGCGTCTTCATCATCATCTCTCTGCTGTGCGGCTTTGCTGGCGCGAACTTCGCATCCAGTATGGCAAACATCAGCTTCTTCTTTCCGAAACAGAAGCAGGGTGGCGCGCTGGGTCTGAATGGTGGTCTGGGCAACATGGGCGTCAGCGTCATGCAGTTGGTTGCTCCGCTGGTGGTATCACTGTCGATTTTCGCAGTATTTGGTAGCCAGGGTGTCAAACAGCCGGATGGGACTGAGCTGTATCTGGCGAATGCGTCCTGGGTATGGGTGCCGTTCCTTGCCATCTTCACCATTGCGGCGTGGTTTGGCATGAACGATCTTGCTACCTCAAAAGCCTCCATCAAGGAGCAGTTGCCGGTACTCAAACGGGGTCATCTGTGGATTATGAGCCTGCTGTATCTGGCAACCTTCGGCTCCTTCATCGGCTTCTCCGCGGGCTTTGCGATGCTGTCAAAAACGCAGTTCCCGGATGTTCAGATTCTGCAATACGCTTTCTTCGGGCCGTTTATTGGTGCGCTGGCGCGTTCTGCAGGTGGTGCATTATCTGACCGTCTGGGCGGAACTCGTGTCACACTGGTGAACTTTATCCTGATGGCGATTTTCAGCGGCCTGCTGTTCCTGACCTTACCGACTGACGGACAGGGCGGAAGCTTTATGGCGTTCTTCGCAGTCTTCCTGGCGCTGTTCCTGACAGCTGGGCTGGGTAGTGGTTCCACTTTCCAGATGATTTCCGTGATCTTCCGTAAACTGACAATGGATCGCGTGAAAGCAGAAGGGGGTTCTGACGAACGTGCGATGCGTGAAGCGGCAACCGACACGGCGGCGGCGCTGGGTTTCATCTCTGCGATTGGCGCGATTGGTGGCTTCTTTATCCCGAAAGCGTTCGGTAGCTCGCTGGCATTAACGGGTTCGCCAGTCGGCGCAATGAAAGTATTTTTGATTTTCTATATCGCCTGCGTAGTGATTACCTGGGCGGTATATGGTCGGCATTCTAAAAAATAAATCTTAATATTTGATTATCCTTTGCGCGGCATGATGTCGCGCTTTTTTTATGCATCATTTAGTTACAACATACTAATGTTATATGGCTTATTTCGCCGGATTTCATTAAGAGCCATTAATATGTTACCCATGGGGAATACTCCTTAATACCCATCTGCATAAAATTCTTAATAGTTTAAATAACTACAGGTATAAAATGCCTTAATTTACAGTCTTTTATGCTGTAACTGTTAATTATCCTAAAGGGGTATCTTAGGAATTTACTTTATTTTTCATCCCCATCACTCTTGATCGTTATCAATTCCCACGCTGTTTCAGAGCGTTACCTTGCCCTTAAACATTAGCAATGTCGATTTATCAGAGGGCCGACAGGCTCCCACAGGAGAAAACCGATGAGTAAATTCCTGGACCGGTTTCGCTACTTCAAACAGAAGGGTGAAACCTTTGCCGATGGGCATGGCCAGCTTCTCAATACCAACCGTGACTGGGAGGATGGATATCGCCAGCGTTGGCAGCATGACAAAATCGTCCGCTCTACCCATGGGGTAAACTGCACCGGCTCCTGCAGCTGGAAAATCTACGTTAAAAACGGTCTGGTGACTTGGGAAACCCAGCAAACTGACTATCCGCGTACCCGTCCGGATCTGCCAAACCATGAACCTCGCGGCTGCCCGCGCGGTGCCAGCTACTCCTGGTATCTCTATAGCGCCAACCGTCTGAAATATCCGATGATGCGCAAACGCCTGATGAAAATGTGGCGTGAAGCGAAGGCGCAGCATAGCGATCCGGTTGAGGCATGGGCTTCTATCATTGAAGACGCCGATAAAGCGAAAAGCTTTAAGCAGGCGCGTGGACGCGGTGGTTTTGTTCGTTCTTCCTGGCAGGAAGTGAACGAACTGATCGCCGCCTCTAACGTATACACCATCAAAAACTACGGCCCGGACCGCGTCGCTGGCTTCTCGCCAATTCCGGCAATGTCGATGGTTTCTTACGCATCGGGTGCTCGCTATCTTTCGCTGATTGGCGGTACTTGCTTAAGCTTCTACGACTGGTACTGCGACCTGCCTCCTGCATCTCCACAAACCTGGGGTGAGCAGACTGACGTACCAGAATCCGCTGACTGGTACAACTCCAGCTACATCATCGCCTGGGGCTCTAACGTGCCGCAGACCCGTACCCCGGATGCTCACTTCTTTACTGAAGTGCGCTACAAAGGCACCAAAACCGTTGCCGTCACGCCGGACTACGCTGAAATCGCCAAACTGTGCGATCTGTGGCTGGCACCGAAACAGGGCACCGACGCAGCAATGGCGCTGGCGATGGGCCACGTGATGCTGCGTGAATTCCACCTCGACAACCCAAGCCAGTATTTCACCGACTATGTGCGTCGTTATACCGACATGCCAATGCTGGTGATGCTGGAAGAGCGCGACGGTTACTACGCTGCGGGTCGTATGCTGCGCGCTGCCGATCTGGTGGATGCGCTGGGCCAGGAAAACAATCCGGAATGGAAAACAGTCGCCTTTAATACCAATGGAGAAATGGTTGCACCGAACGGTTCTATTGGCTTCCGCTGGGGCGAGAAGGGCAAATGGAATCTTGAGCAGCGCGATGGCAAAACTGGCGAAGAAACCGAGCTGCAACTGAGCCTGCTGGGTAGCCAGGATGAGATCGCTGAGGTGGGCTTCCCATACTTTGGTGGCGACGGCACGGAACACTTCAACAAAGTGGAACTGGAAAACGTGCTGCTGCACAAGCTGCCGGTGAAACGCTTGCAACTGGCTGATGGCAGCACCGCACTGGTGACCACCGTTTATGATCTGACGCTGGCAAACTATGGTCTGGAGCGTGGCCTGAACGACGTTAACTGTGCAACCAGCTATGACGATGTGAAAGCTTACACCCCTGCGTGGGCCGAGCAGATTACCGGCGTTTCTCGCAGCCAGATTATTCGCATCGCCCGTGAATTTGCCGATAACGCTGATAAGACCCACGGTCGTTCAATGATCATCGTTGGTGCAGGTCTGAACCACTGGTATCACCTTGATATGAACTATCGCGGTCTGATCAACATGCTGATTTTCTGCGGCTGCGTCGGTCAGAGCGGTGGTGGCTGGGCGCACTATGTAGGTCAGGAAAAACTGCGTCCGCAAACCGGCTGGCAGCCGCTGGCGTTTGCTCTTGACTGGCAGCGTCCGGCGCGTCACATGAACAGCACCTCTTATTTCTATAACCACTCCAGCCAGTGGCGTTATGAAACCGTGACCGCAGAAGAGTTGTTGTCGCCGATGGCGGATAAATCCCGTTATACCGGACATCTGATCGACTTTAACGTCCGTGCAGAACGTATGGGCTGGCTGCCGTCTGCGCCGCAGTTAGGCACTAACCCGCTAACTATCGCTCGCGAAGCGGAAAAAGCGGGCATGAATCCGGTGGATTACACCGTGAAATCCCTGAAAGAGGGTTCTATCCGTTTTGCGGCAGAACAACCAGAAAACGGTAAAAACCACCCGCGTAACCTGTTCATCTGGCGTTCTAACCTGCTCGGTTCTTCCGGTAAAGGTCATGAGTTTATGCTCAAGTACCTGCTGGGGACGGAGCACGGTATCCAGGGTAAAGACCTGGGTCAGCAGGGCGGCGTGAAGCCGGAAGAAGTGGACTGGCAGGACAACGGTCTGGAAGGCAAGCTGGATCTGGTGGTGACGCTGGACTTCCGTCTGTCGAGCACCTGTCTCTATTCCGACATCATTTTGCCGACGGCGACATGGTACGAAAAAGACGACATGAATACTTCGGATATGCATCCGTTTATTCACCCGCTGTCTGCTGCGGTCGATCCGGCCTGGGAAGCGAAAAGCGACTGGGAAATCTACAAAGCCATCGCGAAGAAATTCTCCGAAGTGTGCGTTGGTCATCTGGGCAAAGAAACCGACATCGTTACGCTGCCGATCCAGCACGACTCTGCCGCTGAACTGGCGCAGCCGCTGGATGTGAAAGACTGGAAAAAAGGCGAATGCGACCTGATCCCAGGTAAAACTGCACCGCACATTATGGTCGTAGAGCGCGATTATCCGGCAACTTACGAACGCTTTACCTCTATCGGTCCGCTGATGGAGAAAATCGGTAACGGCGGTAAAGGGATTGCCTGGAACACCCAGAGCGAGATGGATCTGCTGCGTAAGCTCAACTACACCAAAGCGGAAGGTCCGGCAAAAGGCCAGCCGATGCTGAACACCGCAATTGATGCGGCAGAGATGATCCTGACGCTGGCACCGGAAACCAATGGTCAGGTAGCCGTGAAAGCCTGGGCTGCCCTGAGCGAGTTTACCGGTCGTGACCATACGCATCTGGCGCTGAATAAAGAAGACGAGAAGATCCGCTTCCGTGACATTCAGGCGCAGCCGCGCAAAATCATCTCCAGCCCGACCTGGTCTGGCCTTGAAGATGAACACGTTTCTTACAACGCCGGTTACACCAACGTTCACGAGCTGATCCCGTGGCGTACGCTCTCTGGCCGTCAGCAGCTGTATCAGGATCATCAGTGGATGCGTGATTTCGGTGAAAGCCTGCTGGTTTATCGTCCGCCGATCGACACCCGTTCGGTGAAAGAAGTGATGGGTCAGAAATCTAACGGTAATCCGGAAAAAGCGCTCAACTTCCTGACACCGCACCAGAAATGGGGTATCCACTCCACCTACAGCGACAACCTGCTGATGCTGACTTTAGGTCGCGGTGGTCCGGTGGTCTGGTTGAGTGAAGCCGATGCCAAAGAGCTGGGTATCGCCGATAACGACTGGATTGAAGTCTTCAACAGCAACGGTGCACTGACTGCCCGTGCAGTTGTCAGCCAGCGTGTTCCGGCAGGGATGACCATGATGTACCACGCGCAGGAACGTATCGTTAACCTGCCGGGTTCAGAAATCACCAGCCAGCGCGGTGGTATTCATAACTCGGTCACCCGTATCACGCCGAAACCGACGCATATGATCGGCGGCTATGCCCATCTGGCATACGGCTTTAACTACTACGGCACTGTAGGTTCTAACCGCGATGAATTTGTTGTAGTGCGTAAGATGAAGAACATTGACTGGTTAGATGGCGAAGGCAATGACCAGGTACAGGAGAGCGTAAAATGAAAATTCGTTCACAAGTCGGCATGGTGCTGAATCTGGATAAGTGCATCGGTTGCCACACCTGTTCAGTGACCTGTAAAAACGTCTGGACCAGCCGTGAAGGCGTGGAATACGCGTGGTTCAACAACGTGGAAACCAAGCCGGGCCAGGGCTTCCCGACAGACTGGGAAAACCAGGAAAAATACAAAGGCGGCTGGATCCGTAAAATCAATGGCAAACTGCAACCGCGCATGGGTAACCGCGCCATGCTGCTGGGTAAAATCTTCGCTAACCCGCATCTGCCGGGGATCGACGATTATTACGAGCCGTTCGATTTTGACTATCAGAACCTGCATACCGCGCCGGAAGGCAGCAAATCGCAGCCGATTGCCCGTCCACGTTCGCTGATTACCGGCGAACGGATGGCGAAAATCGAAAAAGGACCGAACTGGGAAGATGACCTGGGCGGTGAGTTTGACAAACTGGCGAAAGACAAGAACTTCGACAACATCCAGAAGGCGATGTATAGCCAGTTCGAGAACACCTTCATGATGTATTTGCCACGCCTGTGCGAACACTGCCTGAACCCGGCATGTGTGGCGACCTGTCCAAGCGGGGCTATCTACAAACGTGAAGAAGATGGCATCGTCCTGATCGACCAGGACAAATGCCGTGGCTGGCGTATGTGCATCACCGGATGCCCGTACAAAAAAATCTACTTCAACTGGAAGAGCGGTAAGTCTGAGAAGTGCATCTTCTGCTATCCGCGTATTGAAGCGGGTCAGCCGACAGTATGTTCAGAAACCTGTGTCGGCCGTATCCGTTATCTTGGCGTGCTGCTGTACGATGCCGACGCCATTGAACGTGCAGCCAGCACCGAGAACGAGAAAGATCTCTACCAGCGTCAGCTGGAAGTGTTCCTCGATCCGAACGATCCGAAGGTCATCGAGCAGGCGATTAAAGACGGTATTCCGCTGAGCGTTATTGAAGCCGCACAGCAGTCGCCGGTTTATAAAATGGCGATGGAATGGAAACTGGCGCTGCCGCTGCATCCGGAATATCGCACACTGCCGATGGTCTGGTACGTGCCGCCTCTGTCGCCGATTCAGTCTGCGGCAGATGCGGGCGAGCTGGGCAGCAACGGTATTTTGCCAGACGTCGAAAGCCTGCGTATCCCGGTACAGTATCTGGCGAATCTGCTGACCGCCGGTGATACCAAACCGGTACTGCGCGCGCTGAAACGTATGCTGGCGATGCGTCATTACAAACGTGCTGAAACCGTTGACGGTAAAGTTGATACCCGTGCGCTGGAAGAGGTCGGTCTGACCGAAGCTCAGGCACAGGAGATGTACCGTTATCTGGCGATTGCCAACTATGAAGATCGCTTTGTAGTGCCGAGCAGTCATCGTGAACTGGCGCGGGAAGCCTTCCCGGAGAAAAATGGCTGCGGCTTTACCTTTGGTGACGGCTGCCACGGTTCAGATACCAAATTCAATCTGTTCAACAGCCGCCGTATCGATGCCATCGACGTGACCAGTAAAACGGAGCCGCACCCATGATCGAACTTGTGATTGTATCGCGTCTCCTTGAATATCCGGATGCTGCCTTATGGCAGCATCAACAAGAGATGTTTGAGGCGATTGCTGCGTCGGAAAATCTGTCGAAAGAGGATGCCCATGCGCTGGGCATTTTCCTGCGCGATTTAACAGCGCTGGATCCGCTGGATGCTCAGGCCCAGTACAGCGAACTGTTCGACCGTGGTCGCGCCACGTCGTTGCTGCTGTTTGAGCATGTTCACGGTGAATCCCGCGATCGCGGCCAGGCAATGGTTGACTTGTTGGCACAGTATGAGCAGCACGGTTTGCAATTGAACAGCCGCGAATTACCGGATCATCTGCCGCTGTATCTGGAGTACCTGGCGCAGTTGCCGCAAAGCGAAGCCGTGGAAGGTTTGAAAGACATCGCGCCGATCCTGGCGTTGCTGAGCGCACGTCTGCAACAGCGTGAAAGCCGTTATGCCGTGCTGTTTGATCTGCTGCTGAAACTGGCGAATACCGCTATCGACAGCGACAAAGTGGCGGAAAAAATTGCCGACGAAGCGCGCGACGATACGCCACAGGCGCTGGATGCTGTCTGGGAAGAAGAGCAGGTTAAGTTCTTTGCTGACAAAGGTTGCGGTGATTCAGCAATCACTGCTCATCAGCGTCGCTTTGCCGGTGCCGTCGCGCCGCAATATCTGAATATCACCACCGGAGGACAGCACTAATGCAATTCCTGAATATGTTCTTCTTTGATATCTACCCGTACATAGCCGGGGCCGTCTTCCTGATTGGTAGCTGGCTGCGCTATGACTACGGGCAGTACACCTGGCGCGCGGCATCCAGCCAGATGCTGGATCGCAAAGGGATGAACCTGGCGTCGAACCTGTTCCATATCGGTATTCTGGGGATTTTTGTCGGCCACTTCTTCGGTATGCTGACGCCGCACTGGATGTATGAAGCGTGGTTGCCAATTGAAGTTAAACAGAAAATGGCGATGATTGCTGGTGGTGCCAGCGGCGTGCTGTGTCTGATTGGCGGCGTGCTGTTGCTAAAACGCCGCCTGTTCAGCCCGCGCGTGCGTGCAACGACTACCGGAGCGGACATCCTGATCCTGTCGCTGCTGGTTATCCAGTGCGCACTGGGCCTGCTGACCATTCCATTCTCCGCCCAGCATATGGACGGTAGCGAGATGATGAAACTGGTTGGCTGGGCGCAGTCGGTGGTGACCTTCCATGGTGGCGCTTCTCAACATCTTGATGGTGTGGCGTTTATCTTCCGTCTGCACCTGGTGCTGGGGATGACGTTATTCCTGCTGTTCCCGTTCTCGCGTCTGGTGCACATCTGGAGCGTACCAGTGGAGTATCTGACACGTAAGTATCAGCTGGTGCGCGCTCGCCACTAAGTGAATTTTAGTTCACACAGACCCTGCTTCGGCGGGGTTTTTTTATGGGTACGCTGCGGAGTGATTCGCTTATCTGACCTACAGGGGAGGATATTG
The DNA here is from genome assembly GCF_002965045.1 of Escherichia sp. MOD1-EC6300. Lineage (NCBI taxonomy): Bacteria > Pseudomonadati > Pseudomonadota > Gammaproteobacteria > Enterobacterales > Enterobacteriaceae > Escherichia > Escherichia sp. MOD1-EC6300. The sequence goes on from NZ_PTRH01000006.1 coordinate 69,253, forward strand.
TAGGTCCGGTAAACGCGGTGCCACGGGGCAAATTAGCTTGAAGTAACAGGTTTTGAGTATTTAAGGGTGTGATGGTGGTGGGGAAGGATTACTCAGCGCTGCGCGCTTCGCCCTACGGGTCGTTGCCTGCGGCAACGCTCTCTCGCTGGCGCTCGGGGCGAACCTTGGTCGAAGTTTCTCATCCTTCCCCGCATGGGCAGAATATTTAATTGTGGATTTGTTGGGGATTTCAGGAACTTTTGAAAGTGATGGTGGTGGGGGAAGGATTACTCAGCGCTGCGCGCTTCGCCCTACGGGTCGTTGCCTGCGGCAACGCTCTCTCGCTGGCGCTCGGGGCGAACCTTGGTCGAAGTTTCTCATCCTTCCCCGCATGGGCAGAATATTTAATTGTGGATTTGTTGGGGATTTCAGGAACTTTTGAAAGTGATGGTGGTGGGGGAAGGATTACTCAGCGCTGCGCGCTTCGCCCTACGGGTCGTTGCCTGCGGCAACGCTCTCTCGCTGGCGCTCGAGTCGAACCTTAGTCGAAGCTTCTCATCCTTCCCCGCATGGGCAGAATATTCAGTTACGGATTCGTTGGAGAATACAGGGGTTTTTGAAAGTGATGGTGGTGGGGGAAGGATTCGAACCTTCGAAGTCGATGACGGCAGATTTACAGTCTGCTCCCTTTGGCCGCTCGGGAACCCCACCACGGGGTAATGCTTTTTACTGGCCTGCTCCCTTGTGGGGAAGCGGGGCGCATCATATCAAATGACACGCCGCTGTAAAGGGTTACGTTGAGAAAAATGAACTGGTTGCGTAATTTTCATCCGTAACGGATTAAAGGCAACCAGTTCTATTTTGCTGGCGATTAAAGAATAATCGTCCGGTTACCGTAAACAAATACACGCTGCGCCAGCACTTTGTAAAGCGCGCGGCTTAAGACGTTTTTCTCGACATCACGACCTGCACGCATCATATCTTCAGCCGTGTATGTATGATCGACATGAATAACGTCCTGCATGATGATTGGGCCTTCATCCAGATTGTCATTCACATAGTGAGCGGTTGCACCAATAATCTTCACGCCACGCTCATAGGCCTGGTGATAGGGACGTGCACCGATAAACGCTGGCAGGAATGAATGGTGAATATTGATAATTTTATTCGGGAAGCGTGCTACGAACTCTGGCGTTAATACCCGCATATACTTCGCCAGCACCACGTAGTCAGGCTGATAAGCATCAATGGCATCCGCCATCTTTTGATCGTGCTCGTTGCGACTTAATCCTTCATGACTTACCAGCTCAAACGGAATATCAAAACGCTCAACCAGAGAACGTAAAGTATCGTGGTTACCAATAACTGCCGCGATTTCGACATCCAGGCCGCCGTAATTGGCTTTCATCAACAAATCGCCAAGGCAATGCGCCTCTTTAGTGACCAGAATCACTATCCGGCGACGACCGGCAGGATTCAGCTCACGTACGGAGCCTTCTGGCAATGCGCTGTCGAGATCCGCCAGCAGGGTGGAATCATTAAAAATTCCTTCCAGTTCCGTGCGCATAAAAAAGCGCCCGGTACGGTGATCAACAAATTCATTGTTCTGCACGATATTTAACTCGTGCTTGTAGCAAATATTAGTAATACGGGCGATCAGACCTTTTTGGTCCGGACAAATAGTACGCAGAACTTTACGTTGGAGTGAATGCATTGCTGGAAAAACCTTGTTGAGAGTGTTTGCTTAACCGTACCGTCAACCATTATTGGCCGCAGCACTTTTTAAATTTTTTACCTGAACCACAAGGGCAGGGATCGTTGCGGCCAAACTGCGGACGTGTACCGTCAATATAGTACCATTGACCGTTTTCTTTCAAAAATCGCGAACGTTCAATTATTGCACCTGTTTTGCCACCTTCGGTAAATCGAGCAACAAAACTGACAAATCCGATATTGTCGCCGTCCTGCCAACAATGTTCAAATACGGTCAATCCCAACCATTCAGTATGCGCAAATCCGGCAATCAATTCGGCACGTAACGCCGCCGCTCCACAAGATGGATGCCAGGTCTTTATTAAATAATCTGCGTCTTGCATCACAAAAGCGCAGTAACGCGAACGCATGAGATGTTCTGGATCAGGTGCAACCTTTTCACCAGACACATAAGGGTGGCAACATAGGCTATACTCGACAGCACTACCACAGGGACAAAGCTGAGACACAAATAATCTCCCTGGAAACAATAACGGCGTATTAACCGCCTGAGTAGCACTATGTTAACCGAGCAGTAGCGATGTTGCTACGATTGCATTCCAGGGGAATCTTGCGGGAATAATGAGAAAGATAAAAATAGGGCTGGCGCTGGGATCTGGCGCGGCGAGAGGTTGGTCGCATATTGGCGTTATTAATGCGCTAAAAAAAGTGGGTATTGAAATTGATATCGTTGCAGGATGCTCAATTGGTTCGCTGGTGGGCGCGGCCTATGCATGCGATCGATTATCTGCGCTGGAAGATTGGGTAACCTCTTTCAGTTATTGGGATGTTTTACGCCTGATGGATCTCTCCTGGCAGCGCGGTGGGTTACTGCGCGGCGAGCGTGTCTTCAATCAATATCGCGAAATAATGCCGGAAACAGAGATCGAAAATTGTTCCCGTCGCTTCGCGGCTGTTGCCACCAATTTAAGTACTGGGCGCGAATTATGGTTTACTGAAGGCGATCTCCATCTTGCTATTCGTGCATCATGCAGTATTCCAGGACTAATGGCACCCGTTGCGCATAACGGCTACTGGCTGGTTGATGGGGCAGTAGTTAACCCAATTCCTATTTCGCTCACGCGTGCATTGGGTGCTGATATTGTGATAGCGGTCGACCTGCAGCACGATGCTCATTTGATGCAACAAGATCTGCTCTCCTTTAATGTCAGTGAAGAAAATAGCGAGAATGGTGATTCTCTGCCGTGGCATGCGCGTCTGAAAGAAAGGTTGGGCAGCATAACGACACGTCGGGCGGTGACAGCGCCAACGGCAACAGAGATTATGACCACTTCTATCCAGGTGCTGGAGAACCGCCTTAAAAGGAACCGCATGGCAGGTGATCCGCCCGATATTCTGATTCAACCTGTTTGCCCGCAAATATCTACGCTTGATTTCCATCGCGCGCACGCTGCCATTGCGGCTGGGCAGCTGGCAGTGGAAAAGAAAATGGACGAACTTTTGCCGTTGGTACGCACCAACATTTGACCAGAATTTTTATCTACACTTAAGTTAATTCTGACAGGCGCAGGTGGCAATAGCATGCCACTATTGAGTAAAGCCAGTCAGGGGAGAGAACATGACGCAGCCATTGGTCGGAAAACAGATTCTCATTGTTGAAGATGAGCAGGTATTTCGCTCGCTTCTGGATTCGTGGTTTTCCTCATTGGGAGCGACAACGGTACTGGCGGCTGATGGGGTGGATGCCCTTGAGTTGCTGGGAGGTTTCACTCCAGACCTGATGATATGTGATATCGCGATGCCACGAATGAACGGGCTTAAACTGCTGGAACATATACGCAACAGAGGTGACCAGACACCGGTTCTGGTGATATCTGCCACTGAAAATATGGCAGATATTGCCAAAGCGTTACGTCTGGGCGTTGAAGATGTTTTGCTGAAACCAGTTAAAGATCTGAATCGCTTGCGCGAGATGGTTTTTGCCTGTCTCTATCCCAGCATGTTTAATTCCCGCGTTGAGGAAGAGGAGAGGCTTTTTCGCGACTGGGATGCAATGGTTGATAACCCTGCCGCAGCGGCGAAATTATTACAGGAATTGCAACCGCCGGTTCAGCAGGTGATTTCCCATTGCCGGGTTAATTATCGTCAATTGGTTGCCGCGGACAAACCCGGCCTGGTGCTTGATATTGCCGCACTTTCGGAAAACGATCTTGCATTTTATTGCCTTGATGTCACCAGAGCTGGACATAATGGCGTACTTGCTGCCTTGTTATTACGCGCATTGTTTAACGGATTATTACAGGAACAGCTTGCACATCAAAATCAACGGTTGCCAGAGTTGGGCGCGTTATTGAAGCAGGTAAACCATTTACTCCGTCAGGCCAATCTGCCGGGGCAGTTTCCGCTATTAGTTGGCTATTATCATCGCGAACTGAAAAATCTCATTCTGGTTTCTGCGGGTCTGAATGCGACGTTAAATACTGGCGAACACCAGGTGCAAATCAGTAATGGTGTTCCGTTAGGCACTTTAGGTAACGCTTATTTGAATCAATTGAGCCAGCGATGCGATGCCTGGCAATGCCAAATATGGGGAACCGGTGGTCGGCTTCGCTTGATGTTGTCTGCAGAATGAGCAAACGATAACGCGGGCTAAATTTGCATTACCTGCTAATGTCGGCTGGTGGTACTATCGTCGCCATTCGTATAAGTAATTGTCTTAATTATGCTAACTCGCCTCCTTTTCAGAACTTAGCCCCTTCGGGGTGCTGATATACTGGGATGCGATACAGAAATATGAACACGTTCAAAACACGAACAGTCCAGGAGAATTTAAATGGCTGCCATTAATACGAAAGTCAAAAAAGCCGTTATCCCCGTTGCGGGATTAGGAACCAGGATGTTGCCGGCGACGAAAGCCATCCCGAAAGAGATGCTGCCACTTGTCGATAAGCCATTAATTCAATACGTCGTGAATGAATGTATTGCGGCTGGCATTACTGAAATTGTGCTGGTTACTCACTCATCTAAAAACTCTATTGAAAACCACTTTGATACCAGTTTTGAACTGGAAGCAATGCTGGAAAAACGTGTAAAACGTCAACTTCTTGATGAAGTGCAGTCTATTTGTCCGCCGCACGTGACTATTATGCAAGTTCGTCAGGGGCTGGCGAAAGGCCTGGGACACGCGGTATTGTGTGCTCACCCGGTAGTGGGTGATGAACCTGTGGCTGTTATTTTGCCTGACGTTATTCTGGATGAATATGAATCCGATTTGTCACAGGATAACCTGGCAGAGATGATCCGCCGCTTTGATGAAACGGGTCATAGCCAGATCATGGTTGAACCGGTTGCTGATGTGACCGCATATGGCGTTGTGGATTGCAAAGGCGTTGAATTAGCGCCGGGTGAAAGCGTACCGATGGTTGGCGTGGTTGAAAAACCAAAAGCGGATGTTGCGCCGTCTAATCTCGCTATTGTGGGTCGTTACGTTCTTAGCGCGGATATTTGGCCGTTGCTGGCAAAAACCCCTCCGGGTGCTGGTGATGAAATTCAGCTCACCGACGCAATTGATATGCTGATCGAAAAAGAAACGGTGGAAGCCTATCATATGAAAGGGAAGAGCCATGACTGCGGTAATAAATTAGGTTACATGCAGGCCTTCGTTGAATACGGTATTCGTCATAACACCCTTGGCACGGAATTTAAAGCCTGGCTTGAAGAAGAGATGGGCATTAAGAAGTAACTTCCGTATCGGTGTTATCCACGAAACGGCGTTGAGCAATCGACGCCGTTTTTTTATAGCTTATTCTTATTAAATTGTCTTAAACCGGACAATAAAAAATCCCGCCAATGGCGGGATTTTAAGCAAGTGTCATCTACAAAAGATTATTGCTTGATCAGGAAATCGTCGAGGGATTTACCTTGCTCATCCATTGCTTTTTTGATTACAGCTGGAGTACGACCCTGGCCAGTCCAGGTTTTAGTTTCGCCGTTTTCGTCAACGTAGCTGTATTTTGCCGGACGCTGAGCGCGTTTAGCTTTGGTGCCAGATTTAACGGCAGCAAGGCTATTCAGCAGTTCGTTCGGGTCAATACCGTCAGCGATCAGCATTTCGCGATATTGTTGCAGTTTACGAGTGCGCTCTTCAACTTCAGCAGCAGCCGCGCTTTCTTCTTCGCGACGTTCGTTAACAACAACTTCTAATTTTTCCAGCATTTCTTCCAGCGTTTCAAGTGTACATTCTCTTGCCTGCGCACGAAGAGTACGGATGTTGTTCAGAATTTTAAGTGCTTCGCTCATTGTAGTAATCTCAAACTTATATTGGGGTGGTTTGTTGAGGTAATAATAGAGCCTTAAATTCAGTTGTGCAATAGCCAGGAATGTAAGGAATTCAAAATTGTTCTTTATTTTGTGCCGCCAATAAATATCTTTTCATAAAATTAGCCAGAAAAGACGCGGCATATAGCCCTATTTGCGCCGATGATTTCGCAGCACGTGAGGTTAAAACTTCCTGATTCATGTCACATTTTATGGGGAGATTATCGTAGGCTGACGACCTTTCAGTCTTCTGTATTAGTCGTGTTTACGAGAATTCCCTATTAAGCGAATGATGAAAAGTAGAACAGTCGCAATAAGAGCAGGGACTTAGTATTGCACTATCTCCAGGAGGTCAACAGAGGGCTATTACTTGCGCAACAGGTTAAAGATTGTGAATAGTTACCAGCAGTCATTTACCCGCTTATAACAAGCGAGGCAGTTGTAATGATAGCTCAGAAGGATTATGCAAGGCTTCGTAAGGGAGAACGCATATACCACTTCTATGCATACTGTTGAGCTGAAAAACTGACGAATTATGATAAACTCCAGCCAACTTTAATTCATATCATTGAGGGCCTGTGGCTGATGGCACAGCTATATTTCTACTATTCCGCAATGAATGCGGGTAAGTCTACAGCATTGTTGCAATCTTCATACAATTACCAGGAACGCGGCATGCGCACTGTCGTATATACGGCAGAAATTGATGATCGCTTTGGTGCCGGGAAAGTCAGCTCGCGTATAGGTTTGTCATCGCCTGCAAAATTATTTAACCAAAATTCATCATTATTTGATGAGATTCGTGCGGAACATGAACAGCAGGCAATTCATTGCGTACTGGTTGATGAATGCCAGTTTTTAACCAGACAACAAGTATATGAATTATCGGAGGTTGTAGATCAACTCGATATACCCGTACTTTGTTATGGTTTACGTACCGATTTTCGAGGTGAATTATTTATTGGCAGCCAATACTTACTGGCATGGTCCGACAAACTGGTTGAATTAAAAACCATCTGTTTTTGTGGCCGTAAAGCAAGCATGGTGCTGCGTCTTGATCAAGCAGGCAGACCTTATAACGAAGGTGAGCAGGTGGTTATTGGTGGTAATGAACGCTACGTTTCTGTATGCCGCAAACACTATAAAGAGGCGTTAGAAGTCGGCTCATTAACGGCTATTCAGGAAAGGCATCGCCACGATTAATAAGAATTTCTTTACTGACAGGGTGAGCAGGGCGCTTTTATCCTGTCAGTTCATTTTACGCACTTCATCCGGTGTATATACCCTTCTCGACAGTTCTTTAACGCCACTATACCCCTCACAGATCGCTTTTACAGTGACGTTGACTTGTGACCTGTAAAGTACAATATCGCTGTGTGTAGGCGTTATACATCGCCGTAAATATGATGAAGGCAAATGCTGTCGGTTTATGGGAAAGTTGCTTTGGGTAAAACAAAAAAACGGCCCCAGAAGGGACCGTTTATGTTGCCAGACAGCGCTACTTATTAAGCGGATTTCTTCGCTTTTTTCTCAGCTTTAGCCGGAGCGGCTTCTTTTTTCGCTGCAGTTTCACCTTCTACATAATCACGACCGTAGTAGGTATCCAGCAGAATCTGTTTCAGCTCGGAGATCAGTGGGTAACGCGGGTTAGCGCCGGTGCACTGGTCATCGAATGCATCTTCAGACAGTTTATCCACATTCGCCAGGAAGTCTGCTTCCTGAACGCCAGCTTCACGGATAGATTTCGGAATACCCAGTTCAGCTTTCAGCGTTTCCAGCCATGCCAGCAGTTTCTCGATCTTAGCAGCAGTACGGTCGCCCGGTGCGCTCAGACCCAGGTGGTCAGCAATTTCAGCATAACGACGGCGAGCCTGCGGACGGTCATACTGGCTGAATGCAGTCTGCTTGGTCGGGTTGTCATTCGCGTTGTAGCGAATAACGTTACAAATCAGCAGGGCGTTTGCCAGACCGTGCGGAATATGGAACTGGGAACCCAGTTTGTGCGCCATTGAGTGACATACACCCAGGAAGGCGTTCGCAAACGCGATACCCGCGATAGTTGCTGCACTGTGAACACGTTCACGCGCTACCGGATTTTTAGATCCTTCGTGGTAGGACGCTGGCAGATATTCTTTCAGCAGTTTCAGTGCCTGCAGTGCCTGACCATCAGAGAACTCAGATGCCAGTACAGAAACATAAGCTTCCATGGCGTGAGTTACTGCGTCCAGACCACCGAAAGCACACAGGGACTTCGGCATGTCCATAACCAGGTTGGCATCGACAATCGCCATATCCGGGGTCAGCGCATAGTCTGCCAGCGGATATTTCTGACCAGTAGCGTCGTCAGTTACAACCGCAAACGGAGTGACTTCAGAACCTGTACCAGAAGTGGTGGTGACAGCGATCATTTTCGCTTTCACGCCCATTTTCGGGAACTTGTAGATACGTTTACGGATATCCATAAAGCGCAGCGCCAGTTCTTCGAAGTGAGTTTCCGGATGTTCGTACATGACCCACATGATCTTCGCGGCGTCCATCGGGGAACCACCACCCAGCGCGATAATCACGTCTGGTTTGAAGGAGTTTGCCAGTTCTGCACCTTTACGAACGATGCTCAGGGTCGGGTCAGCTTCTACTTCGAAGAAGACTTCAGTTTCAACGCCTGCTGCTTTCAGTACGGAAGTGATCTGATCAGCATAACCATTGTTGAACAGGAAGCGGTCAGTCACGATGAGCGCACGTTTGTGGCCATCAGTAATCACTTCATCCAGCGCGATTGGCAGAGAGCCACGGCGGAAGTAGATAGATTTCGGAAGTTTGTGCCACAACATGTTTTCAGCTCGCTTAGCAACGGTTTTCTTGTTGATCAGGTGTTTCGGACCAACGTTTTCAGAGATGGAGTTACCACCCCAGGAACCACAACCCAGAGTCAGGGAAGGTGCGAGTTTGAAGTTATACAGGTCACCGATACCACCCTGAGACGCCGGGGTGTTGATCAGAATACGGGCCGTTTTCATTTTCTGACCGAAGTAGGCAACGCGAGCCGGTTGGTTATCCTGGTCAGTGTACAGGCAAGAGGTATGACCGATGCCGCCCATAGCAACCAGTTTCTCTGCTTTTTCTACCGCGTCTTCGAAATCTTTAGCACGGTACATTGCCAGAGTCGGGGACAGTTTTTCATGTGCGAACGGTTCGCTTTCATCAACAACGGTCACTTCACCGATCAGAATCTTGGTATTTTCTGGTACAGAGAAGCCTGCCAGTTCAGCAATTTTATAGGCTGGCTGACCAACGATAGCCGCGTTCAGCGCACCGTTTTTCAGGATAACATCCTGAACAGCTTTCAGCTCTTTACCCTGCAACAGATAGCCGCCGTGGGTTGCGAAACGTTCACGTACTGCGTCATAAACAGAGTCAACAACAACAACAGACTGTTCAGAAGCACAGATTACGCCGTTGTCGAAGGTTTTGGACATCAGTACAGATGCAACTGCACGTTTGATATCAGCAGTTTCATCGATAACAACTGGCGTGTTACCCGCGCCTACGCCGATAGCTGGTTTACCGGAGCTGTATGCGGCTTTAACCATGCCCGGACCACCGGTCGCGAGGATCAGGTTGATGTCTGGGTGGTGCATCAGTGCGTTAGACAGTTCAACCGAAGGTTGATCGATCCAGCCGATCAGATCTTTCGGAGCACCGGCAGCGATAGCAGCCTGCAGAACGATATCAGCTGCTTTGTTGGTTGCATCTTTTGCACGCGGGTGCGGGGAGAAGATAATGGCGTTACGGGTCTTCAGGCTGATCAGCGATTTGAAGATAGCAGTTGAAGTCGGGTTAGTGGTCGGAACGATACCGCAAATAATACCGATTGGTTCAGCGATAGTGATGGTACCAAAAGTGTCGTCTTCAGACAGAACACCACAGGTTTTTTCATCTTTATAGGCGTTGTAGATATATTCAGAAGCAAAGTGGTTTTTGATTACTTTATCTTCGACGATACCCATGCCGGATTCGGCAACGGCCATTTTCGCGAGTGGGATTCGAGCATCTGCAGCTGCCAGGGCGGCGGCGCGGAAGATTTTGTCTACTTGCTCTTGAGTGAAACTGGCATATTCACGCTGGGCTTTTTTTACACGCTCTACGAGTGCGTTAAGTTCAGCGACATTAGTAACAGCCATAATGCTCTCCTGATAATGTTAAACTTTTTTAGTAAATCATCTGCTCGAATACGAGAGTATAGTCAGTGCGGTGATGATTTGCTTAACCGATGAAAATCAAAAGCTTACTCGCGCTCACACTCACTGTGATTTACTAAAAGAGTTTAAACATTAGAGCTATTTATCTCTAATGCGTCACTTCCAGGTGGCGTAAGCAAGATTACTCACTTCTGGGTACTGATTACGTGATCCAAATCAAATTTTTGCGAAGCTGACACCTTTCAGCATCGCTTTTCGCCATTATAGCTAACAGTTAATAAATTGTAGTATGGTTTGTTGGTTACATTAGCATGTTTTGTACAACTAGATAACAATAACGAATGATAGCAATTTTAAGTAGTTAGGAGGTGAAAAATGCGGTTAAAAGGCGTATTGTCAGCGCGTCTTTTTAACCTTTTTATGGCTAACATTATCCGGCTTTTGCTTCGGAGCTAACCGTGATTCAGACCCTTTTTGATTTTCCCGTTTACTTCAAATTTTTCATCGGGTTATTTGCGCTGGTCAACCCGGTAGGGATTATTCCCGTCTTTATCAGCATGACCAGTTATCAGACAGCGGCAGCGCGAAACAAAACGAACCTTACAGCCAACCTGTCTGTGGCCATTATCTTGTGGATCTCGCTTTTTCTCGGCGACACGATTCTGCAACTTTTTGGTATATCAATTGATTCATTCCGTATCGCCGGTGGCATCCTGGTGGTGACAATAGCGATGTCGATGATCAGCGGCAAGCTTGGCGAGGATAAACAGAACAAGCAAGAAAAATCAGAAACCGCGGTACGTGAAAGCATTGGTGTGGTGCCGTTGGCGTTGCCGTTGATGGCGGGGCCAGGGGCGATCAGTTCTACCATCGTCTGGGGTACGCGTTATCACAGCATTAGCTATCTGTTTGGTTTCTTTGTGGCTATTGCTTTGTTCGCTTTATGTTGCTGGGGATTGTTCCGCATGGCACCGTGGCTGGTACGGGTTTTACGCCAGACCGGCATCAACGTGATTACGCGTATTATGGGGCTATTGCTGATGGCATTGGGGATTGAATTTATCGTTACTGGTATTAAGGGGATTTTCCCCGGCCTGCTTAATTAATTCCTTTCAAATGAAACGGAGCTGCCATGCTCCGTTTACTTCGTCATTATTTTTACTTTGTTCCCGCGCAGTTATCAAAAGCAAAAGGAATGGGTAAAAATATTCTTCTCAAATTACAGTTAGTTATAAGGATTTCCTTAACTGCTTCTCCTCACCATCATGTTATTTTCGCCACATCATAATCCTGGGCTTGCTGAAGAATAATTGAAATGATATTAGTAATTCCACTGCCTTTGGTAGAGGAAAGTGCTAAATAATAATCAATTGTTAAATTATTGTGCATTTCACTACTGGAACTGTAATCAGAAAAGATAGACATGCTTAACCAATCTCTATTTGATTGAATTGAAAGATGTTTGTTAAGACATGGATGCAAACTATAGATTCTGATACGGTCAATAAAAGAGAATTGCTTAACAATTTTGCAAAATGTATTGGCGAGTAAGAAGCGCATTTGGTACTTTCCGGGCAACCGCCAGACAATTTTTATTGGTAATGAGAATAATTAACAATTAAAGAGCGTCGCGAAAGAATAATGTGTCTCGACAGGGGAGACACAGTACGAATCGACATAAGGTGATCGTCTGAATCACCAGAATAAATAAAGTCAGTGATAGCAATCCGTAACGATAAAGTAACCTGACAGCAGAAAGTCTCCGAGCCTGTGCAGGGTCCCAATCCGGGATTACACATGCTGGTTAATACCAGTAATTATAATGAGGGAGTCCAAAAAACAATGACCAACATCACCAAGAGAAGTTTAGTAGCAGCTGGCGTTCTGGCTGCGCTTATGGCAGGGAATGTCGCGCTGGCAGCTGATGTACCCGCAGGCGTCACACTGGCGGAAAAACAAACGCTGGTACGTAACAATGGTTCAGAAGTTCAGTCATTAGATCCGCATAAAATTGAAGGTGTTCCGGAGTCTAATATCAGCCGAGACCTGTTTGAAGGCTTACTGGTCAGCGATCTTGACGGTCATCCGGCACCTGGCGTCGCTGAATCCTGGGATAATAAAGACGCGAAAGTCTGGACCTTCCATTTGCGTAAAGATGCGAAATGGTCTGATGGCACGCCAGTCACAGCACAAGACTTTGTGTATAGCTGGCAACGTTCTGTTGATCCAAACACCGCTTCTCCGTATGCCAGTTATCTGCAATATGGGCATATCGCCGGTATTGATGAAATTCTTGAAGGGAAAAAACCGATTACCGATCTCGGCGTGAAAGCTATTGATGATCACACATTAGAAGTCACCTTAAGTGAACCTGTTCCGTACTTCTATAAATTACTTGTTCACCCATCAACTTCACCGGTGCCAAAAGCCGCTATCGAGAAATTCGGCGAAAAATGGACCCAGCCTGGTAATATCATCACCAACGGTGCCTATACCTTAAAAGATTGGGTCGTAAACGAACGAATCGTTCTTGAACGCAGCCCAACCTACTGGAACAACGCGAAAACCGTTATTAACCAGGTAACCTATTTGCCTATTGCTTCTGAAGTTACCGATGTCAACCGCTACCGTAGTGGTGAAATCGACATGACTTATAACAACATGCCGATCGAATTGTTCCAGAAGCTGAAAAAAGAGATCCCGGACGAAGTTCACGTTGATCCATACCTGTGCACTTATTATTACGAAATTAACAACCAGAAACCGCCATTCAACGATGTACGTGTGCGTACCGCACTGAAACTGGGTATGGACCGCGATATCATTGTTAATAAAGTGAAAGCGCAGGGCGACATGCCCGCCTATGGTTACACTCCACCGTATACTGATGGCGCAAAATTGACTCAGCCGGAATGGTTTGGCTGGAGCCAGGAAAAACGTAACGAAGAAGCGAAAAAACTGCTGGCTGAAGCGGGTTATACCGCAGACAAACCGTTGACCATCAACCTGTTGTATAACACCTCCGATCTCCATAAAAAGCTGGCGATTGCTGCCTCTTCATTGTGGAAGAAAAACATTGGTGTAAACGTCAAACTGGTTAACCAGGAGTGGAAAACGTTCCTCGACACCCGTCACCAGGGCACTTTTGATGTGGCCCGTGCAGGCTGGTGTGCAGACTACAACGAACCAACTTCCTTCCTGAACACCATGCTGTCGAACAGCTCGATGAATACCGCGCATTATAAGAGCCCGGCCTTTGACAGCATTATGGCGGAAACGCTGAAAGCGACTGACGAGGCGCAGCGCACAGCTCTGTACACTAAAGCAGAACAACAGCTGGATAAGGATTCGGCCATTGTTCCTGTTTATTACTACGTGAATGCGCGTCTGGTGAAACCGTGGGTTGGTGGCTATACCGGCAAAGATCCGCTGGATAATACCTACACCCGGAATATGTACATTGTGAAGCACTAATGGCAATACGTGGGGCAGGAGTGTCCTGCTCCACGGTGTCTGATTTTTATCGCATTACAGAAGGCACAGGCCAGAAGGTAGGGCAATGTTAAAATTTATTCTACGTCGCTGTCTGGAAGCGATTCCGACGCTATTTATTCTTATTACTATTTCGTTCTTCATGATGCGCCTCGCGCCGGGAAGCCCTTTTACCGGCGAACGTACTTTACCGCCAGAAGTGATGGCCAATATCGAAGCGAAATATCATCTTAATGATCCGATCATGACTCAGTATTTCAGTTACCTGAAACAACTGGCGCATGGCGATTTCGGTCCGTCTTTTAAATATAAAGATTATTCGGTCAATGACCTGGTAGCCTCCAGCTTTCCGGTTTCAGCAAAACTGGGAGCCGCTGCATTTTTCCTTGCGGTAGTACTGGGCGTTAGTGCTGGCGTTATTGCTGCATTAAAACAAAACACCAAATGGGACTATACAGTGATGGGGCTGGCAATGACCGGGGTGGTTATCCCCAGTTTTGTGGTTGCGCCATTATTAGTCATGATATTTGCGATCATTTTGCATTGGCTACCGGGCGGTGGCTGGAATGGCGGGGCGCTTAAATTCATGATACTGCCAATGGTGGCGTTGTCACTCGCCTATATCGCCAGTATCGCGCGTATTACCCGTGGCTCTATGATTGAGGTTTTACACTCCAACTTTATTCGTACCGCCAGGGCGAAAGGGTTACCTATGCGGCGGATCATTTTACGCCACGCACTAAAACCTGCTCTGTTACCCGTGCTCTCCTATATGGGCCCTGCATTTGTCGGCATTATTACCGGTTCTATGGTCATCGAAACCATTTATGGTTTACCGGGGATTGGGCAATTGTTCGTTAATGGCGCATTGAATCGTGACTATTCCTTAGTGTTAAGTCTGACCATTCTGGTTGGCGCGTTAACCATTTTGTTTAATGCCATTGTCGATGTGCTATATGCGGTTATCGACCCGAAAATCCGTTACTGATACTGGAGCTCGCGATGATGTTAAGTAAGAAAAACAGCGAGACGCTGGAAAATTTCAGTGAAAAGCTGGAGGTCGAAGGGCGCAGCTTGTGGCAGGACGCACGTCGACGTTTTATGCATAACCGTGCGGCGGTTGCCAGTCTGATAGTGCTGGTGCTAATCGCGTTATTTGTAATCCTGGCACCGATGCTTTCGCAGTTTGCCTATGACGATACTGACTGGGCGATGATGTCCAGCGCCCCAGATATGGAGTCCGGTCACTACTTTGGTACTGACTCATCCGGTCGCGACCTGCTTGTGCGTGTTGCGATTGGCGGGCGTATCTCACTCATGGTCGGTGTTGCTGCGGCACTGGTGGCAGTGGTCGTGGGGACACTTTATGGTTCGCTTTCCGGTTATCTGGGCGGTAAAGTGGATTCGGTAATGATGCGTCTGCTGGAAATCCTCAACTCCTTCCCATTCATGTTCTTCGTCATTTTGCTGGTGACCTTTTTCGGTCAAAACATCCTGCTGATTTTCGTGGCGATTGGCATGGTTTCCTGGCTGGATATGGCTCGTATTGTGCGTGGGCAAACCCTGAGTCTGAAGCGTAAAGAGTTTATTGAGGCGGCACAAGTTGGCGGTGTATCGACGCCGGGCATTGTTATTCGCCACATTGTACCGAACGTACTCGGTGTGGTGGTGGTCTACGCATCGCTACTGGTGCCCAGCATGATCCTCTTTGAATCTTTCCTTAGCTTCCTGGGGTTGGGGACGCAAGAGCCGTTAAGCAGCTGGGGCGCATTGCTGAGTGATGGCGCGAACTCGATGGAAGTCTCTCCATGGTTACTGTTGTTCCCAGCGGGATTCCTCGTGGTGACGCTATTTTGTTTCAACTTTATCGGCGATGGCTTGCGTGATGCCCTCGACCCGAAAGATCGTTAAGGAGTGCAGCCATGAGCGTAATTGAAACTGCAACTGTGCCGCTCGCACAACAACAGGCTGACGCACTGCTGAACGTGAAAGATTTGCGTGTCACCTTTAGTACCCCGGATGGCGACGTCACGGCGGTCAATGATTTGAATTTTTCTCTACGTGCCGGAGAAACGCTGGGCATTGTAGGTGAGTCTGGTTCGGGTAAATCGCAAACTGCATTTGCGTTGATGGGCCTGCTGGCTGCCAACGGAAGTATTGGCGGATCGGCAACCTTCAATGGGCGTGAAATCCTCAATTTGCCAGAGCGTGAACTCAATAAACTGCGTGCTGAACAAATCTCAATGATTTTTCAGGATCCGATGACTTCGTTGAATCCCTATATGCGCGTCGGTGAGCAGTTGATGGAAGTGCTGATGTTGCATAAGAACATGAGCAAAGCTGAGGCGTTTGAAGAGTCGGTGCGGATGCTCGATGCGGTAAAAATGCCGGAAGCACGTAAACGCATGAAAATGTACCCGCATGAATTTTCTGGTGGCATGCGTCAGCGAGTCATGATTGCGATGGCATTGCTATGTCGACCTAAGCTACTGATTGCTGATGAACCCACTACTGCGCTGGACGTCACCGTACAGGCGCAGATCATGACGCTATTGAATGAACTGAAGCGGGAATTTAATACCGCCATCATTATGATCACCCACGATCTTGGCGTGGTGGCAGGGATCTGCGACAAAGTGCTGGTAATGTACGCCGGGCGCACGATGGAATATGGCAACGCGCGCGATGTCTTTTATCAACCCGTTCATCCTTATTCTATCGGTTTACTCAACGCGGTGCCGCGTCTCGATGCGGAAGGTGAAACAATGTTGACCATCCCGGGTAATCCGCCAAACCTGTTGCGATTACCGAAAGGTTGCCCGTTCCAGCCACGTTGTCCGCATGCGATGGAAATTTGTAGTAGCGCACCGCCGCTGGAAGAGTTTACGCCTGGCCGTCTGCGTGCTTGCTTTAAACCGGTGGAGGAACTGTTATGAATGCTGTAACCGAAGGAAGAAAAGTCCTCCTCGAAATCGCCGATCTGAAAGTGCACTTTGAAATCAAAGATGGCAAACAGTGGTTCTGGCAACCGCCGAAAACGCTCAAAGCCGTAGATGGTGTAACTCTTCGCCTGTATGAAGGGGAAACATTAGGTGTGGTAGGGGAGTCGGGATGCGGTAAGTCCACCTTTGCTCGCGCCATCATTGGCCTGGTTAAAGCGACCGACGGTCATGTTGCCTGGTTAGGTAAAGAGTTGCTGGGCATGAAGCCCGATGAATGGCGTGCCGTTCGCAGTGATATTCAGATGATTTTCCAGGATCCATTGGCATCGCTTAACCCGCGTATGACCATCGGCGAGATCATCGCTGAACCACTGCGTACTTATCATCCGAAAATGTCACGCCAGGAAGTTCGCGAGCGCGTGAAGGCGATGATGCTGAAAGTCGGGTTATTGCCTAACCTGATTAACCGCTATCCGCATGAGTTCTCTGGTGGGCAGTGCCAGCGTATCGGGATTGCTCGTGCTCTTATTCTTGAACCGAAGCTGATTATCTGTGATGAGCCGGTGTCGGCGCTGGACGTGTCAATTCAGGCGCAGGTGGTCAACCTGCTCCAGCAGCTGCAACGCGAGATGGGATTGTCATTAATTTTTATCGCTCACGACCTGGCCGTGGTAAAACACATTTCCGATCGTGTGCTGGTGATGTATCTCGGCCATGCGGTAGAACTGGGGACCTATGATGAGGTCTACCACAATCCGCTACATCCTTACACCAGGGCATTGATGTCGGCAGTCCCCATACCTGATCCGGATCTGGAGAAGAACAAAACTATCCAGTTACTGGAAGGAGAATTACCGTCGCCGATCAACCCGCCTTCCGGTTGTGTTTTCCGTACCCGTTGCCCGATTGCCGGTCCAGAGTGTGCCAAAACACGTCCTGTGCTGGAGGGGAGTTTCAGACACGCCGTGTCTTGCCTGAAAGTCGATCCGCTTTAAACAAAATAAGGGCTGACAGTTGTCAGCCCTTTTTCACGCCGAAAGCGATTATTTATTCCCGCCAGATGATATGGCACAGTTTGTGATCTTTTTCGCGGCATAACAGAATGCGGGCGAAAACATCGTTGATTTCACCATCTTCACT
This sequence comes from Escherichia sp. MOD1-EC6300, assembly GCF_002965045.1. NCBI lineage: Bacteria > Pseudomonadati > Pseudomonadota > Gammaproteobacteria > Enterobacterales > Enterobacteriaceae > Escherichia > Escherichia sp. MOD1-EC6300. Next base: position 87,035 of record NZ_PTRH01000006.1, read on the forward strand.
GTCCGCCAGACCAATCACCACTTCGGCAAAAAAGTCCGGGTTCAAATCGAAATCAACATGTTCCTGCCAGTCTTCTGCCGGATCGAATAACTCCGCGCCGCCGCGCTCTTCAAACTGAAGATTGAACAGCAGAACATCAGCTGGATCGAGATTGTCGGCAGCCAGTTCGAGAAAAATATCGTAGGCCTGCTCAAGCGTTTCATCTTCAGTCAAGCGATTGTTTAGATCCATATCCATAGTCACTACCTGTTTAACCTCTGTTGGCGACGTTTTACAGCAACGGGCTGAAGAAGTAAAACAGTCGCTCGGCGACACGTTGCCATAATGGGCGTTTTAGCCATAAACGGGCATCGAGCAGACGAGAACGCGAAATATAATCGTCCTGAACGGCGGCGAGGTCAGCACCAAACCCTTTATCGTCGATTGCCAGGGTAATCTCGAAATTCAGCCACAGACTACGCATATCAAGGTTAACGGTACCAACCAGACTTAATTCGCCATCGACCAGCACGCTCTTGGTATGCAATAACCCGCCTTCAAACTGATAAATTTTAACCCCAGCAGCCAGCAGTTCCGTAAAGAACGCGCGACTGGCCCAGCCAACCAGCATTGAATCATTTTTTCGCGGAAGGATAATACTGACATCCACCCCGCGCTGCGCCGCCGTGCAAATCGCATGAAGTAAATCATCGCTGGGCACAAAGTAGGGCGTTGTCATGATCAAATATTCACGTGCCGAATAAGCCGCAGTCAGTAATGCCTGGTGAATGAGATCTTCCGGAAAGCCGGGGCCAGAAGCAATTGTGTGAATGGTGTGACCGCTGGCCTGCTCAAACGGCATAATATTGACATCTGGTGGTGGCGGCAGAATACGTTTCCCGGTTTCAATCTCCCAGTCGCAGGAATATATAATCCCCATCGCGGTGGCGATCGGACCTTCCATACGCGCCATCAGATCAATCCATTGCCCTACACCCGCATCCTGTTTGAAGTAGCGAGGGTCGACCATATTCATGCTGCCGGTGTACGCGATGTAATTATCGATCATGATCATCTTGCGATGTTGGCGCAGATCCATACGGCGTAAAAACACACGCATCAGATTGACCTTTAATGCTTCGACCACTTCAATGCCGGCATTACGCATTAGCTCTGGCCACGGGCTGCGGAAAAAAGCCACACTTCCGGCGGAGTCGAGCATTAGTCGGCAATGAATACCACGACGTGCAGCGGCCATTAAAGATTCTGCCACCTGGTCCGCCATGCCGCCGGGTTGCCAGATATAAAACACCATCTCAATATTATGGCGAGCGAGCTGGATGTCGCGGATTAACGCCTGCATCACATCATCTGACTCGGTCATCAGTTGCAGCTGATTCCCTTTGACCCCAGCGATCCCCTGACGACGCTCACAAAGCTTGAATAATGGCGCTGCGACACTGCTGTTTTCTTCGGCGAAGATATGCTTACAGGCTTTAAGGTCGTTAAGCCATTTTGCGGTGGAAGGCCACATCGCTCTGGCGCGCTCAGCGCGGCGTTTGCCTAAATGGAGCTCGCCAACGGCAAGATAGGCAATAATTCCGACTAAGGGCAGAATGTAAATGATCAACAGCCAGGCCATCGCGGAGGGAACTGCGCGTCGTTTCATTAGAATGCGTAAAGTTACGCCTGCAATGAGCAACCAGTATCCCAGAATGGCCAACCAACTCACCAACGTATAAACGGTTGTCATAGATTAGAAATCCTTTTGAAAGCGCATTGTTATGAGTTTACGCATATGGATTCATCTGGCAAATAAAAACGCGGGAAAAGCACTGGTCAGCGTCGGGGTCGGGGGTATAATGACCATTCTGTTATTGCATAGAGTAGTTAACATGAAGCGGAGTAGAACGGAAGTGGGGCGCTGGCGCATGCAGCGTCAGGCTAGCCGACGTAAATCGCGTTGGCTTGAGGGGCAGTCGCGCCGAAATATGCGTATCCACAGCATCAGGAAGTGCATTCTAAACAAACAGCGTAACTCGTTATTGTTTGCGATCTACAATATCTAAATGTTCTGGGCACCATTGCGGTGCCCAATAAGTTTGCCCTTTCGTCTTCAAACTCTATTTTTGCGCCGATTCTTTATTGTCAGCTTTCGTTTCTTGTTCATCGTTATCGCTGAAAATACCATGACCGGAGTTCAACAACATTGAAACGAGCATATCATTATTAATCTCTTCACCATTTAAAACTCGTGCCAGAATTTCGCTGCCAAACAGTTGCGGCGAGAGAATGATATCCGGATGTACCATCTTAATCTTATTCAGGTTTTTGCTATCACTGACGGCGAGAACTGTTTTGACATCACTGCTCATATCTTTTGCCGATAGTACAACAAACGCGTTATCAGCATCGTTATCACTCAGCGCCAGAATGGCCCGGCATCGATCGATTCCTGCTTTCTTTAATACTGAACTGTCATTACTGTCACCGGGGATAACATCAGCGTTATCACCTAAGCGTTGCTCAAGTTGCTTGATATCATCTTCAGGCAAGTTGCTGATAACCGTTACATTTTGTCCGCGTTGATTCAGTTGCAGAATCGTATTGATGGCGAGAATCGAATGCCCGCAAACAATAAAATGATCTTTACGATGCATTGTATGATTTTTTCCTTTTACAAGTTTGTTGAATCCCCCGCGGATAAGCGGACCAAAAATTGAAGTCATGGAGGTGGCAAAAACGGTAATGCCGGAAATAATGACCGAAATAGTGAATAATCGTGCTGATTCAGAAACAGGGACAATATCGCCATAGCCGACGGTTGACATGGTTTCTATCGAAAAATAGAACGCGGTCATCAAACTTTCTATTCGCGGATTAAAACCTTCGCTTAAATAAAGCGCACCGTAGGTGGAGTAAAACAGTAACGTCGTGAAACTAATAAATGCGAAAATTGTCCCGGCTGCGGCGCTACTGTGGGAGAAGTCTTTGCGCAGTATCAGCAAAAACACCAGCGTAAAAATGCAAAATCCAATACTAAATTTCAGCCAGGGATAAAAATGCAGGGTGTAAATTAGCGCTATCAACAACAAAATGATACTGATTGCCCATGCGAGCTTTGCCCGGAACAGTAAGCCAATGGAGTTCAGGACAAGAAAGACGCCGAGCATAAAGAGTGGGGCATTTGCCAGCAAGGAGAGATCTAATTCTGAAAAGGCTTTGATATGGAAAATATCAAGCAAATTGACCGACATACCATAGATTGTTTTAAAAATAAGCAATCCATTTAAAAAGACGGCCAGCGCGAGAATGTCGTGCCGTAGGGTCACCCATAAATTTGTTGCTGTTTGTTTGAATGTAGTCCAGTGACTCACTGATACCTCTGTAACCACAATTTTGTTTAATTATCTCAACGTGCACATTTTCTGAACATACATGCAGCACGTGAATGTGTTAAACAATAGTAGATGACTTTATCTGAAGTAATCAAAGGTTTTGAGTGAGCAACTCTGCGTCAGGAAAGGGCATTTTTCCTGAATATGCTCACATCATATAAAGAAATACAGATAAAGTTATTATCTGCTTGTGGGGGTGAATGCACTGACAGACCTATAAGGAAAGGCCAAACTAGAACACGGTTGCTAAAACCGTGCCCTTAAATATTGAATCTCTATTCAGAACACTTTCTTAAATGGTTTCACTGAAACGTGTTCATAGACTCCTGCCGCCACGTACGGGTCAGCATCGGCCCAGGCCTGAGCTGCTTCCAGCGATTCAAATTCAGCAATAACGGTTGAGCCAGTAAATCCCGCAGCCCCTGGATCGTTACTGTCTACTGCTGGCATTGGACCGGCGGTCAACAATCGACCTTCATCATGCAGTAACTGTAAACGTGCTAAATGTGCCGGACGAACGGAAAGGCGTTTTTCGAGGCTATCAGCTTTGTCTTGAGCGTAAATAACATACAACACGGGCACAACTCCTTGTTCGGGAAAGTTGTAAAGTACGTTATTTGAAAGGGCGAAGATCTGCAACGGAAAGATGATGTCTTTGTTAAGACCATGCATAAAGTAAGGTCAATTACGCCAAAAATGACATTTTCACTGATCCTGATCGTCTTGCCTTATTGAATATGATTGCTATTTGCATTTAAAATCGAGGCCTGGTTTTTCTACTGAAATGATTATGACTTCAATGACCCTTGATTTACCTCGCCGCTTCCCCTGGCCGACGTTACTTTCGGTCTGCATTCATGGTGCTGTTGTGGCGGGTCTGCTCTATACCTCGGTACATCAGGTTATTGAACTACCTGCGCCTGCGCAGCCAATTTCTGTCACGATGGTTGCGCCTGCGGATCTCGAACCGCCACAAGCCGTTCAGCCGCCACCGGAGCCGGTGGTAGAGCCAGAACCGGAACCTGAGCCGATCCCTGAACCGCCAAAAGAAGCACCGGTGGTCATTGAAAAGCCTAAGCCGAAACCTAAGCCAAAACCGAAGCCGGTGAAAAAGGTACAGGAGCAGCCAAAACGCGATGTCAAACCCGTAGAGTCGCGTCCGGCATCACCGTTTGAAAATACGGCACCCGCGCGCCCGACATCAAGTACGGCGACGGCTGCAACCAGCAAGCCGGTTACAAGTGTGGCTTCAGGACCACGCGCATTAAGTCGCAATCAGCCGCAGTATCCGGCACGAGCACAGGCATTGCGCATTGAAGGGCAGGTTAAAGTTAAATTTGATGTCACGCCGGATGGTCGCGTGGATAACGTGCAAATCCTCTCAGCCAAGCCTGCGAACATGTTTGAGCGTGAGGTGAAAAATGCGATGCGCAGATGGCGTTATGAGCCGGGTAAGCCAGGCAGTGGGATTGTGGTGAATATCCTGTTTAAAATTAACGGCACCACCGAAATTCAGTAAGCAGAAAGTCAAAAGCCTCCGACCGGAGGCTTTTGACTATTACTCAACAGGTAAGGCGCGAGGTTTTCCTTCAGGATCAACCGCGACATACTTAAATAATGCTTCTGTCGCTTTATAGCGTTGCCCGATGGGTTCAGACGCGACTTTTTTCACCCACACTTCAATATTAATGCTGACCGATGTCGTCCCTTTCTGGACACAGCGTGCATAGCAGCACACCACATCGCCGACCGCAACCGGTCGTAAGAAAGTCATTCCTTCAACCCGCACGGTCACTACGCGACCGTGCGCAATTTCTTTCGCCAGAATAGCGCCGCCAATATCCATTTGTGACATTAACCAACCACCAAAGATGTCACCATTGGCATTGGTATCGGCGGGCATGGCTAAAGTACGTAAAACAAGATCGCCCTGAGGGACGTTATGTGTTGTAGACATGGTAAAACCGACTTAAAAGGAAAATCACAGGCGCGATGCTACTATGATTTTCCTGAGGAGAACAGAGGAGATACAGTGCCAGCCCCGAAGGACTGGCAGTCTGGTTAGGATTTATCTTCCTGCGGCATGTGGCGGTAGATATAGATACCGCTTAACAATGTGAAGATTAAGGTAAGAGCGGTCAGGCCAAACACTTTAAAGTTGACCCAAATATTTTGCGGCAGCCAGAATGCGATGTAGATGTTTGCCAGACCGCAAAGGATAAAGAAAACAGCCCAGGCCAGATTCAGCTTCGACCATACCGGTTGCGGCAGCGTGAGTTCTTTACCCAGCATCCGCTGAATTAGCGGCTTTTTCATCACCCATTGGCTGACTAACAGGGCACCTGCAAACAGGGCATAAATGACAGTAACCTTCCATTTAATAAACTCATCATTGTGGAAGAACAGCGTCAAGCCACCGAAGACGACCACCAGAACAAAAGTGATCAGGGCCATCTTCTCAACTTTACGAAAGCGAACCCAGCTATATATAAGCACAATCGCCGTGGCGACGATCAGCGCCGCAGTAGCCGCATAGATGTCATAAATCTTGTAAAACGCGAAAAAGACAACCAGCGGTAAAAAATCAAGAAACTGCTTCATTTTACGATTCCGTAATCAAATGCTTAAGGTTATTGGCGAATCAACATATACAGGCGGAACAGATAGATGAGCAGTACGGCTGAAATCATGTTGCTCAAAGTGTTCGCCAGTACGGCACCAATTTCCGGGGTTAATGCGGCAAAAGAAGAGGCAAAAAGCAGCAACAGTGTTTTTGCCAGCAACCAGCTCAGTACTGCGGGTGCCACCAGACGCATATTCGCCCATGTCAGCCGCATACTGCTACGCATCGAGGCAAAAATGCCCATTTTGTCCTGTACCAACATCACCGGTGCCAGAGCCAGTAAAATGGCCATGATAATTCCCGGAACGACCACCAGCATGATGCCAATCTGTACTAAAAGGGTAGTCAGAAAAATCAGAATAAATAACTTTGGCAATATCGGCGCACTGGCACCAATAGCTCGAAGCGCACTGACTCTCTGACCCGCAGACACCAGCTGGATAATTAATATTACGCCTCCGGCGAGAATGGCGTTACCGATTAATCCTGAAAAAGTGGACGCCGCTGAAGCCTGCAGCAAAATTTGTTGCTGTTCAGGTGACATATTCTGAACCAGGTCGAACAACCCACTACTGCCGCTAACGGGCACGCCGTCATTGAGCTGAGCAAGCTGTGCATCACTGGGTGAGAAAACATGCCCTAACACCACTGTGATAAACGCACATAGCAACGATACCAACAGAATGGTCATAAATTGATTACGGAAGAAATTTCCGGTGTCACGGTATACGGACTGCGCCGTGATAGACATGCACTCTCCTTGAGTTTTATGCAGGTGTTAATTAGCGGGCAATTGTACCCTGGTTAAGCCTCGGGTGGCAGCATCAGGTCTTGTATGGAAAAGCATATCTTTGTAAAGCGGAGGTAATTGCGGGTCTAAGCTATGGGCAAACCGCAGCAAGTGGCGAGCGAGTTAATGTTTGCGTAGTGAAATATATAGGAATTGATTTAAATCACATTAACCAGGATTCACAGTGCAACTTCTAAATTAATCCAGATCAATAAAGGGTGAATTATCATATATAATGTGATCTGTGTAGGATCATTTGTTACTCCAATGTGGGTATATTCGTCACGTTTTTATAACCATAACGACGGAGCGGATATGAAAAAGTTAACAGTGGCGGCTTTGGCAGTAACAACTCTTCTTTCTGGCAGTGCCTTTGCGCATGAAGCAGGCGAGTTTTTTATGCGTGCAGGTTCTGCAACTGTACGTCCAACAGAAGGTGCTGGTGGTACATTAGGAAGTCTGGGTGGATTTAGCGTGACCAATAACACTCAACTGGGTCTGACGTTTACTTATATGGCGACCGACAATATTGGTGTGGAATTACTGGCAGCGACGCCGTTCCGCCATAAAATCGGTACCCGGGCGACCGGTGATATTGCAACCGTTCATCATCTGCCGCCAACACTGATGGCGCAGTGGTATTTTGGCGATGCCAGCAGCAAATTCCGTCCTTACGTTGGTGCAGGTATCAACTACACCACATTCTTTGATAATGGATTTAACGATCATGGCAAAGAAGCGGGGCTATCCGATCTCAGTCTGAAAGATTCCTGGGGAGCTGCCGGGCAGGTGGGGGTTGATTATCTGATTAACCGTGACTGGTTGGTGAACATGTCAGTCTGGTACATGGATATTGACACCACCGCAAATTATAAGCTGGGTGGTGCACAGCAACACGATAGCGTACGCCTCGATCCGTGGGTGTTTATGTTCTCAGCTGGATATCGTTTTTAATTCCGCACAAAAATGACCCCGTGATTACGGGGTCAAGAAGGACATGGCATAAAGGGTATTATTTCTTCGCTTCTACGCCATCAGTTTCGGAGCGAATTAAAAATTTCTCCGTTGTTTGCGGAATATGCTGAATCAGCCAGTCGGCCATTTGCTTTTCCTCATTTAAAATCGCTTCGATAATCGGAATTGAGGCTGTATCACCGGCATTTTTTGCTGCTGCTAAGAGTGAGGTATAACAGGCGATTTCAAATTGCTCGAAGACATATCCGCTAATAGAGCCTTTGACTATTTCATCAGAAGGGAATATACCACCGATTGACTGCCCAAGTGCAGCCATTTTACTCATAGAATCTTTAATGACTGAGCGTGAAATGTCATTACGATCAAGAATAGTTTCCAGTTGTACAATCTGGTTTTTGGTTTCACTAACATGTTGTTCAATACGAGCGCGTAGCTCAGGATAATTATCTATGCGGCTGGCCATGGATTCAAGCATAGATTCTGCTTGCTTTTCCATTGCGTGGGCGTCACGTAACCAGTCGTGATAATGTTCAATACGATTCATGAAAATGTCCTCTTTATAAAATGACTAAAAGTTAAAGTTCATATTTCAGGCTTTATTTTCTGCTTTCTTATTTACGTTATTAAGGGCCAGATCAGTTAGTTTCATGTCGGTGGCCTTTTCTTCTTCCAGAGTTTCTTTCAGAAGCTTCGCTGCTTTACGATAACCTAATTGCTCAGCCAGTGTCGCTAATGTCCCATAACTGGCGATCTCATAGTGCTCAACTTTCTGTGCAGCGGCAATCAGTGCGGCATCACGTACTTCGTTTTTCTCGGTACTTTCGATGACCTCATTAGCTTCTTCAATGAGACCTTCCATTGCCACACATTTCATGCGCTTAATTTTCAGATTCGGTTCAGATTCCACAACTTGATCAATACGTTCAATCTGTCCATGAGTTTCCTCGAGGTGTGCATGAAAAGCCTGACTTAATTTTTCGTTAGATGTTGCTCTGGCGAGTTTTGCTAGTGCCCGTGTTAATTGTTTTTCTGCACTGTAGGTGTCTGAAAGCAGGTGAATAAATACATCTTCAATGGACTTCATATTCATATTTTTCTCCAGTGAAATCACTGCGAGCCATACGGCCCGCAGAGGCAATTATCTTTATCAACGTCAGCTGATATTAATAATTAACGGCGGATCAGGATTTTCCTGATTTATTTCCACCGCTGTGCTGACCGCCTTTTTTACCCGCTTCGGATGCGCGTTGCGGATCATTTTTAAAATTACCGCCGCTGTGTTGACCGCCTTTACGGCCAGCGTCGGATGCCTTCTCACGATCTTCGGCGAAATTTCCTGAACCACCACGATGTTCGGCCATGTTATTTCTCCCGTTGCGTTGCATTGTTTCATTAATATGAGTGTTGTGTGTCGACACTCATTAAAATTAGTCGGTAATGAGAATTAGTCAAATTGAGCAAAGTGAGAAGGAATGTGAAAAATATATTTTGAAAAAGACTTTCGATATATTCATAAATACCCAAGAAATAAGTGGGTTAGAGAAAATTATTGATTTTAGTAGTGTTTTGTTGCGGGATTAATTTGTTTGATTATATTACTTTTGGGCGGAAAAATGACGTAAGTTGACGTACGTCAGGGGTAAGCGAAACGGTAAAAAGATAAATAATAAATGAATTTAGGATTTTTCCTGCTTCATTAAAGATAGTTAAAATGCCGCCAGCGGAACTGGCGGCTGTGGGATTAACTGCGCGTCGCTGTTTTCATCGGTTGTACAAAAGCTTTCAGTACCGCCAGCATTTTCTCTGGCTCATTAATATGTTGCTCGATGATTTTAACAATTGCCGAACCAGAAATCGCGCCCGCCGCTCCTGCATCAATCGCTGCTTTTACCTGATCCGGGGCGGAAATACCAAATCCTTGCAATGGAGGCGCCGCGTTGTACTCCTTCAGCTTCGCAACCAGATGATTGAGAGGTAACGCGGCGCGGTTTTCAGCTCCGGTCACGCCCGCACGCGACAATAAATAGGTGTAACCACGGCCATAAGACGCAATCTGGCGCAGTAAATCCTCGTCGGCATTCGGCGGGCAAATAAAGATAGGTGCGACATTATGGCGCAACGCGGCCTGGCGGAAGGGCGCAGACTCTTCCACGGGCACATCGGCAACCAGCACCGAATCGACGCCGACTTTTTCGCACTGGGCATAAAACTCATCAATGCCTTTGTTAAACACCAGGTTGGCATACATCAAAAGGCCGATCGGAATGGTCGGGTACTTCTGGCGAATGAGTGCCAGCATCTCAAAGCACTGCGCCGGGGTCACACCTGCCGCAAAGGCACGCAGTGTGGCGTTTTGAATCGTCGGGCCATCTGCCAGTGGGTCGGAGAAGGGGATACCTAACTCCAGCGCGTCAGCACCGGCTTCAATTAGCGTATCGATAATTTTCAGCGACTGCTCAATGCCCGGATCACCGAGGGTGACGAAAGGAACGAATGCGCCTTCTTTGCGCTCCTTCAGTTGGGCAAACAGAGATTCATAGCGTTCCATCAGATTTCCCCTCGTGCTTTCAAAATATCGTGAACGGTGAAGATGTCTTTATCGCCGCGACCGGAAAGGTTAACCACCAGTAGCTGCTCTTTTTCCGGGTTTTCGCGCATCATTTTCAGTGCGTGGGCCAGCGCGTGGGAGGATTCCAGCGCCGGGATAATCCCTTCGTGCAGGCACAGCGTTTTAAAGGCTTCCAGTGCTTCATCATCGGTAATCGACACGTAATTAGCACGACCTATGCTGTTGAGATACGCATGCTGTGGGCCAACGGACGGGAAATCCAGCCCGGCAGAAATCGAGTAAGACTCTTCAATCTGCCCGTCTTCGGTTTGCATCATTGGCGCTTTCATACCGAAATAGATGCCCACGCGACCATGTTTTAACGGTGCGCCGTGCTCGCCAGTTTCGATACCGTGACCACCAGGCTCCACGCCGATCAGGCCGACGTCGGTTTCGTTGATGAAATCTGCAAACATGCCGATGGCATTCGAACCGCCGCCAACACAGGCAATAACGGCATCCGGCAGACGACCTTCTCTTTCCAGAATTTGCGCTTTCGTTTCTTCGCCAATCATCCGCTGAAACTCACGCACAATGGTCGGGTAAGGATGCGGGCCAGCTGCAGTGCCCAGCATATAGTGCGCGGTTTCATAACTGCCGGACCAGTCGCGTAGCGCCTCATTACAGGCATCTTTCAGCGTCGCGGAACCGCTATGCACCGGGATCACTTCCGCACCCATTAAGCGCATACGAAAAACGTTAGGCGACTGGCGTTCAACGTCTTTGGCACCCATATAAATACGGCATTTCAGGCCGAGCAGGGCGCTGGCAAGCGCAGAAGCCACGCCATGCTGACCAGCACCGGTTTCGGCGATGATTTCGGTTTTACCCATCCGCTTCGCCAGCAAAGCCTGGCCCAGAACCTGGTTAGTTTTATGTGCGCCGCCGTGCAGCAAATCTTCACGCTTCAGATACAGCGTGGTGTTAGTGCCGGCTGTAATGTTCTGACATTTGGTCAGCGCGGTTGGGCGCCCGGCATAGTTTTTCAGCAGGTCGTTGAACTGGGCCTGAAATTCAGGATCTTTTTGCGCGCTGACAAAAGCTTCTTCCAGCTGGCGCAGAGCAGGCATCAGGATTTGTGGCACGTACATGCCGCCAAACTCACCAAAATACGGGTTAAGTAATGTTGTCATTGTTCCTTTCCTTAATATGCGCGCAGCGTCTGGAAAACCGAGGCCAAAAGACGTGCGTCTTTGATGCCCGGTTGCGACTCTACAGCAGAATTAAAATCAAGCCCGGCGCAGCCGGTTTGTGCCGCTTCCACGCAGTTATCTGCGCCTAAGCCACCCGCCAGCAGAACGTTGCCAAGCGATTGACCGTTTAACAGTGACCAGTCGAAACGTTGTCCGCTCCCGCCCTGACCGTTGTCGAATACATATTTATCGATGTGCTGAAAATCGCGCGCGGGAAGAGTTTCACCGACACTTAAAGCCTTCCAGATGGCGACGTTTGCTGGCAGAACCTCACGCAGAGTGTCGATATACAGCTGATCTTCATTACCATGCAGTTGCACTGCCGCCAGCGATAACACCTTAGCTTTGTCCACCACATCGGCAATATCGTGATTGCGGAACACGCCAACGTATTGCAACGGTGCCGCAGCCATCACTTCCTGCGCCTGTTCAACGCTGACGCAACGGGGTGACGTTGTAACAAATATCAATCCACCGTAAATCGCGCCCGCGTCATGAGCTGCTTTAGCATCTTGCCCACGCGTCAGACCACACACTTTATTCTCACCCAGCAACACCCGGCGCACGGCGGCGTTCAAATCATCATGGGCCATTAGCGCCGAACCAATCAGAAAGCCGTTAGCGAAGTGGCTTAACTCACGCACCTGGGCGTAAGTATTGATGCCGGATTCGCTGATTACCGTCACGTTGTGCCCCAGTTTCGGCGCAAGCTCGCGGGTACGGTTAAGATCAATCGACAAGTCACGCAGATCGCGGTTGTTGATGCCAACGACTTTTGCTCCCAATGCAATGGCGCGCTCCAGCTCCTCTTCATTACTGACTTCGCTCAGCACGCCCATCTCCAGACTGTGGGCTACAGCAGCGAGCTGGCGATACTGATCGTCGTCCAGCACCGACAGCATTAATAAACAGGCATCGGCCTGGTAATAGCGCGCCAGATAGATCTGGTAAGGGTCGATAATAAAGTCTTTACACAAAATCGGCTGCGGGGCGATTTGGCTGACGATGGGGAGGAAATCAAAGCTCCCCTGAAAATATTTCTCATCAGTCAGCACCGAAATTGCCGAAGCGTAATGTTTATAAATGGCGGCAATGCGTGCCGGATCGAAATCATCACGGATCACGCCTTTTGACGGCGACGCTTTTTTGCATTCCAGAATAAACGCCGTGCGTGCGCCTTGCAGTGCATCATAAAAATGTCGCGTGCTCGGCTGAACCTCATTCTGAAAACTGGCCAGCGGTTGCTGCTGTTTGCGGGCTTCTACCCAAATCGCCTTGTCTGCGACGATTTTCGCTAAAACGGTTTGCATCATTTACCCTCGTGCCGCCAGTGCGGTGACTCTGTCGTAAGCGGAACCACTGCGCAGTACCTCAAGAACGGTTTGCGCATTGGCTTGCAGATCTTCATGGCCATGCAGGCGCATTAACATGGCGACATTCGCCGCGACGGCTGCTTCATGGGCGGCGTCGCCTTTACCTTGTAACAAGCGTGTTAAAATGTCACGGTTTTCTTCCGGTGTTCCGCCTGCCAGTTGCTCCTGATGGTAGGGTGTCAGGCCAAAATCTTCAGCGGTCAACTGATAGCTCTTAATTTCGCCGTCATGCAGTTCGGCAACGATTGTCGGCGCGTGTAATGAAACTTCATCCATCCCCCCGCTGTGCACCACCGCTGCGCGTTGATACCCCAGCACGCGCAAGGTTTCGGCAATTGGCAGCACCAGTTCCGGGCTGTAGACACCAATTAGCGCCAGCGGCGGATGCGCCGGGTTAATCAGTGGCCCCAGCACGTTGAACAGGGTGCGGGTTTTCAGTTGCTGGCGAACCGGCATCGCATGGCGAAATCCGGTGTGATATTTCGGCGCAAAGAGGAAACAGACGCCTAACTCATCCAGCGCCTGGCGCGATTTATCGGCGTTCATATCAAGATTAATACCGAATGCCGCCAGCAGATCCGACGAGCCGGATTTACTGGAGACGCTGCGGTTACCGTGTTTCGCCACTTTCAGCCCACAGGCCGCGGCGACAAACGCACTGGCGGTAGAAATATTGATACTGTTGCTGCCGTCACCGCCGGTGCCGACGATATCGGCAAACAGATAATCAGGGCGTGGGAACGGCGCAGCATTTTCCAGAAGGGCAGTTGCTGCCCCGGCGATTTCGTTCGGGTGCTCGCCGCGAATTTTCATGCTGACCAATGCAGCCGCCAGTTGTTCCGGTTTCAGCTCGCCACGCACCACCGCTGAAAACAGCTGGTGGCTTTCTTGTTGGCTAAGCGTCTGCGCCTGATACAGTTTTTCCAGAATTGGTTGCAGTGTGTTGGTCGGCTCCAGCTTCTGTTGCGCCCAGGCCAGCGTTTGTTCCAGCAGGCGAGCGCCCTGGGTGGTGAGAATGGATTCCGGATGGAACTGGAATCCACAAACGCGATCCGCATCATGACGCACCGCCATCACCATGCCATTAAAATGGGCGTTGATGGTTAAACCTGCCGGAATATTACTGCCAACCAGCGAGTGATAACGCGCCACCGGCAATGGGTTTGTCAATCCGGCAAACATCGCCTGACCGTCATGTTCAATGCTCGACGCTTTACCGTGAAGAATTTCGCCCGCCTGACCGACATAGCCCCCGTAAGCTTCGACAATCGCCTGATGTCCGAGGCAAATGCCAATAATTGGCAGCTTGCCACGCAAACGGGTGAGGAGTTCCGGCATACAACCTGCTTCACTCGGCACTCCGGGGCCAGGAGAAAGCATCAGCACCGGATTGCTCATGGTCGCAAGACGTTCAATTAAGGTTTGCGCCGGAATATGGTTGCGGTAAATCACCACGTTATGCCCATTGCTGCGCAACTGATCTGCCAGGTTATAAGTAAAAGAGTCGATATTATCGAGCAGCAGAATGTCAGCCATCAGAAAGTCTCCTGTGCATGATGCGCGGTGGCGATAGCGCGCAGTACAGCGCGGGCTTTATTACGGGTTTCGTCGGCTTCCGACTGCGGAACAGAATCAAGGACTACGCCAGCACCGGCTTGCACGGTGGCGATACCGTTTTCCACCAGCGCCGAACGGATGACAATGCAGGTGTCCAGATCTCCATGTGCGGTGAAATAACCTACCGCGCCGCCGTAGCTGCCGCGTCGACGACCTTCCGCTTCGGCAATTAACTGCATGGCGCGCACTTTCGGGGCACCGCTTAACGTGCCCATATTCATACAGGCGCGGTAAGCGTGCAGGGCGTCAAGATCGTGGCGCAGCTCACCGACCACGCGGGAGACGAGATGCATCACGTAAGAGTAACGGTCAACTTTGGTGAGATCGGCTACGTAGCGGCTGCCAGGAGTGCAAATGCGTGCCAGATCATTACGGGCGAGATCCACCAGCATCAGATGTTCAGAAAGCTCTTTATGGTCGGTACGCATCTCCAGTTCAATGCGGCTGTCCAGGTCTCTGTCCAGTGAACCATCGGCGCGACGTCCTCGTGGGCGTGTTCCGGCAATCGGGTAGATCTCAATCTGGCGGCTGGAGGCGTCATACTTGAGCGAACTTTCCGGCGACGCGCCGAACAGGGTGAAATCATTATCATGCATAAAAAACATGTACGGGCTGGGATTACTCTTTTTCAGCACGTAATAGGCCGCCAGCGATGACGGGCAGGGCAGTGAGAAACGGCGAGATGGCACGACCTGGAAAATTTCTCCGGCGCGAATCGCTTTTTGCAACGAACGCACTACGCCACCGAACTCTTCATCGCTCTGATTACATTCACAATGCATATGCGGCACGGAAACTACCGGCAGCGGTGGCGCGGTTTCGGTCAGTTGCTGGCGAAGTTCGTTCAGGCGAGCAGTGAGACGTTGTTTTTCTTCTTCATTTTGACCAAACAGGCTGGCCTGAATACGGGTACTTTTTTTCTGATGATCGATAACCATCAGCGTTTCAGCGAGATAAAAACAGAAATCAGGGCAGTTATTTTCCGCTGCCAGTTGCGGTAAATCTTCAAACCCCGCCACAAGGTCATAAGAGAACAGGCCGCCAAAGAACATCGCTTCCCGTTCTTCCTTCGGTACATTCAACAGATTCTGTAATAAGCGGAAAGCGTCAAAAACCGAAAGGGAGCATAAGCGGGCGTCTTCATCCAACAGTGGACTGACCGGGGGGAAGCGCAGTACGCGGCATTGTGGCGATTGCTCATTATCGACCCCAGCGGGCAGGGCGTTATCCAGTAGTGTCAGCAGGGCTTCGCCATTGCCGGAGAGCGCCTTAATTGTGACAGTGTCACCTAATGCTGTAATGCGCAGCGCACTGTCCACCAGCAGCAGGCTTTTTAAATCATCCTTGCTGTCGATATCTGCGGATTCCAGCAGCAGCGTTGCCGGACGATCCCCACACAACTGATGAAAAAGCGCGGTCGGATTATCGCGATAAGCACCTTCGCAGGTTAACAGTTCGAGAGTCGGTTTTTGTGTTTGCATTGTTATTCTCTAATTTTGTTCAAAAAAAAGCCCGCTCATTAGGCGGGCTGGGTATCTGATTGCTTTACGCATGGTGAATACACTGCCCGTTTCAGGAAGTGCGCCACCAACCTTTCAGTACGAAAATCGCTTTCATTGTCGATACCCTTTTTACGTGAACTTGCGTACTAGTTAACTAGTTCGATGATTAATTGTCAACAGCTCATTTCAGAATATTTGCCAGAACCGTTATGATGTCGGCGCAAAAACATTATCCAAAATGGGAGTGCGCCTTGAGCGACACGAATTACGCAGTGATTTATGACCTGCACAGCCATACCACAGCTTCCGATGGCTGCCTGACGCCAGAAGCATTGGTGCACCGTGCAGTCGAGATGCGCGTCGGCACCCTGGCGATCACCGACCATGACACCACAGCGGCAATCGCGCCAGCAAGAGAAGAAATTTCACGTTCAGGACTGGCACTGAATCTTATTCCTGGCGTGGAAATATCCACCGTCTGGGAAAATCATGAAATTCATATTGTCGGGCTGAATATTGATATTACTCATCCGTTAATGTGTGAGTTTCTCGCGCAGCAGACAGAACGGCGCAATCAGCGGGCGAAGTTAATTGCCGAAAGACTTGAAAAAGCGCAAATACCTGGAGCGCTGGAAGGCGCGCAACGACTGGCGCAGGGCGGTGCGGTGACGCGCGGTCATTTTGCTCGTTTCTTGGTTGAATGTGGCAAAGCCAGTTCAATGGCGGATATCTTTAAAAAATATCTGGCGCGCGGGAAAACCGGATACGTTCCGCCACAGTGGTGTACAATAGAACAAGCTATTGATGTCATTCATCATTCTGGCGGTAAGGCGGTGCTTGCTCATCCTGGGCGGTACAATCTTAGTGCTAAATGGCTGAAAAGATTGGTTGCGCATTTTGCCGAACACCACGGCGACGCGATGGAAGTCGCGCAGTGCCAGCAATCGCCCAATGAACGCACCCAACTGGCGACGCTTGCCCGCCAGCACCATTTATGGGCATCACAAGGATCTGATTTTCATCAGCCATGCCCGTGGATCGAACTGGGTCGTAAACTCTGGCTGCCCGCAGGCGTTGAAGGCGTCTGGCAGCTATGGGAACAGCCGCAGAACACCACAGAGAGGGAATTATGAGCCAGTTTTTTTATATTCATCCTGATAACCCGCAGCAACGTCTGATCAACCAGGCGGTGGAGATCGTGCGTAAAGGCGGGGTGATTGTTTATCCAACTGATTCCGGCTATGCGCTCGGCTGTAAAATTGAAGATAAAAACGCCATGGAGCGTATTTGTCGTATTCGCCAGCTGCCGGACGGTCACAACTTTACCCTGATGTGTCGCGATCTTTCTGAACTCTCGACCTATTCATTTGTCGATAACGTTGCGTTTCGTTTGATGAAAAACAATACGCCGGGTAACTACACTTTCATCCTGAAGGGGACGAAGGAAGTGCCACGCCGTCTGTTGCAGGAAAAACGCAAAACCATCGGTATGCGTGTGCCTTCTAACCCAATTGCGCAGGCGTTGCTTGAAGCATTGGGCGAACCGATGCTTTCCACTTCGCTAATGCTGCCAGGCAGTGAATTTACCGAATCCGATCCGGAAGAAATTAAAGACCGTCTGGAAAAACAGGTGGATTTGATTATTCACGGCGGCTATCTCGGGCAGAAACCGACAACGGTTATTGATCTCACCGATGATACGCCAGTCGTATTGCGTGAAGGCGTAGGTGATGTGAAGCCTTTTTTATAAGTGCTTAACTCTGTATACTACGCGGCCTTAAAATGGCGCTCTACTGCGCCATTGATTCTCCTGTTCGACGCCTGGGAAGGCGACACCAAAAGGAAGCTCTATGAGCGAAAAGCTACAGAAAGTGCTGGCGCGTGCCGGCCACGGTTCTCGCCGTGAAATCGAATCTATTATTGAAGCCGGTCGTGTGAGTGTTGATGGCAAAATTGCTAAACTCGGCGATCGTGTTGAAATTACCCCTGGATTGAAAATCCGTATCGATGGTCACCTGATTTCGGTACGTGAGTCCGCTGAACAAATTTGTCGCGTTCTGGCCTATTACAAACCGGAAGGTGAGTTGTGTACCCGTAACGATCCGGAAGGGCGTCCAACGGTATTTGACCGTCTGCCAAAGCTGCGTGGCGCACGCTGGATTGCCGTAGGTCGTCTGGACGTTAACACCTGTGGTCTGCTGCTGTTCACCACCGATGGTGAACTGGCAAACCGTTTAATGCATCCAAGCCGTGAAGTTGAACGTGAATATGCCGTGCGTGTATTTGGTCAGGTTGACGACGCGAAACTGCGTGATTTGAGTCGTGGCGTGCAGCTGGAAGATGGTCCGGCAGCCTTTAAAACCATTAAGTTCAGCGGCGGCGAAGGGATCAACCAGTGGTACAACGTTACTCTGACCGAAGGCCGTAACCGTGAAGTTCGTCGTCTTTGGGAAGCTGTTGGTGTGCAGGTGAGCCGTCTGATCCGCGTGCGTTACGGTGATATCCCACTGCCGAAAGGTCTGCCACGCGGTGGCTGGACTGAGCTGGATCTTGCCCAGACTAACTATCTGCGTGAGCTGGTGGAACTACCGCCAGAAACCAGCTCTAAAGTTGCTGTAGAAAAAGACCGTCGTCGTATGAAGGCGAATCAAATTCGTCGTGCGGTGAAACGTCACAGCCAGGTCAGCGGCGGTCGTCGTTCTGGTGGACGTAATAATAACGGTTAATTTAAGTTAAGTATTAAATAAAGGCCCTGCGGGGCCTTTTCTTCATTTGAAGCATGATAAATAGTCGCAGTATTTTAATTTAATTTCATACTTGCTTATGAATAATGCCAGGGAATAGCCACATTACTATTTAATTATCTGAGATAAACTCAACGTCAAGAGGTGGGTTATGATTAGATATAGTGGATTATTTCTATCGCTGTTAATGCTTTCAGGTTGTGCAACCGAAGCATTGAAGAATGAACAAGCTGAAACTGTTATTACTGCGGGTAACAAGGCGGTTGCGGCGAATGCAAGTTTCTTTAAACAATACTATGCTTCTCGTGAAAACTTTCTTGTTAATTTTTATGCGACTAATCCGGATTGTGCATTGCGACCTGATTATACCATTGATGTTGCGAACGATGGTCAGGGTGGGAAATTATGCAGGCCCCCTGAAGAAAAAACAGATAAAGTACAATTAGTCCCATTCGAAAAAGAGAAACTACTGGCTTCAATGGAAGTCATTAATAGCATGAGTGCTTATGTAGAGCTCTTGACTGAAGACATAAAAACTACAGAAAGTCAGCAAGTGACATTACTTAAACAGGCTCTGGATCACGCAAACAACGCGCAAACACTACTTGATGTTTCACATAGCAAAGATTTAGCTGAATCGGCAGCGGCGGTTAAAGATTTAGTAAGTTATTTCAATGAGTTATATATAATAAAGGTCAATGCCGGGAAAATAGGTAAAACGGCGGATAAAAATTGGGTAAGACTTATAAAAAACATGACTGTTTTGCGTAATGATATTTATACAAAAGGCGATAAGATTGAAAATTATACCTTTGCGAATGTACATAATAATATGCTTTATTATAATGCGGTATCTAAAAACTCTAAGAATACAGAGTTTAACACTCTGAAAAACAGGAAGGAGTTTCTAAGTTCAGTAATCAATGTGAATGAAACCAGACTACAGGCATCGGCTGCTGCAATGCCCGCGATTGAAGCTTTAAATGCCTTTATAGATAAGGGTGATTATCTAAAAGGTTTATACACTAATAAAACACGCACGGCAGCTGAACAAAAAAGATTAAATGAAATATTACGCGCACAGGTCATTAGTGGGTTAAAGGCGTCTGAGGGGCTGGCGAAATTACTTATTGCCAGCGGAATAATGTTATAGGAGGGGCTTTTTATGAACGATGTACAAAACCGTAGAATACTGGCATTACTTGATATGCTGTATAATACTCTGGGCAACAAAACCACATGCAAGGTTTGTCATAAATATTTTATCCTTATCCTCACGGTGATGAACAATCTGACGATTAACTACGGTACTGAAACTTCGCCAGAGTTAAGCGGAATCAGTTATGAAGATGCCAATGCGTTAATTACTGAACTGATATTATTTATTGAAGATGTTGACGCTGAGAATCATGAAGCATATCCGGGACATTTGAATGAGATTAAACGGATTCTGAGTTTTGCTATTGCCGCTTGAATATAATTATGATTAAAGCACCTCAAGAGGCGAACTTTTGAGGTGCTTTCACTTAATAATCAATCCCGATTTGCGCCTTAACACCGGCATCAAACGCATGTTTGACGGGGCGTAATTCACTTACCGTATCCGCCAGTTCAAGAATATCCCGATGACAACCACGACCCGTGATAATCACCGTCTGTTGATGTGGACGTTCATTTAACGCCTGCACCACTTCATCCAGTGGTAAATAGTCATACGCCACCATATACGTCAGCTCATCGAGCAAAACCATATCCAGTGAAGGATCGGCCAGCATTCGTTTGGCATGTTGCCAGACTTCACGGCAGGCCGCGGTATCAGATTCGCGGTTTTGCGTATCCCAGGTAAAGCCCGTTGCCATCACCTGAAATTCAACGCCGTGTGGTTCCAGCAGATTTCGTTCGCCATTAGGCCAGGTGCCTTTAATAAACTGCACGACGCCCACTTTTTTTCCGTGACCAACTGCGCGTGTTGCCGTACCAAATGCTGCGGTGGTTTTGCCTTTTCCATTGCCGGTAAAGACGATGATAATACCGCGTTCATCCTGGGCCTGGGCCACACGGGCATCCACTTTATCTTTTACACGCTGCTGACGCTGTTGGTAGCGTTCATCACTCATTGGGATATTCCTGGTTTACGGCCCGGTTGGGCGTCAAAGGTCATGCCGGTTTTACGGCGGCTGTCATCGCCCATCAGCCAGAGGTAGAGCGGCATGATATCAGCGGGTGTTTTAAGTTTCTGTGGATCTTCGGTCGGGAAGGCGCTTGCGCGCATTGCGGTGCGCGTACCACCTGGGTTAATGCAGTTGACGCGCAGGCGCTGCTGATATTCATCGGCCAGTACCTGCATCATCCCTTCGGTGGCAAATTTCGACGCTGCATAAGCGCCCCAGTTTGCACGCCCCTGACGTCCAACGCTTGATGAAGTAAAGACCAGTGAACCGGCGTCCGATTTGAGTAATAAAGGAAGCAGTGCCTGGGTGAGCATAAAGGTGGCATTAACGTTGACCTGCATGACGTCCTGCCAGACCTGCGGGTTTTGCTCGCTCATTGGGCAAACATCGCCGAGCAATCCGGCATTATGCAAAACACCATCCAGACGCGGATAATTAACGGCAATGCGCTGTGCCAGTTGTTGGCAATCTTCGGACGTGCAGGTCAGCAAATCGAGAATAAACCACTGTGGCTGACGCCCAGTTTCTTCGTTTATGTGGCTGGCTACCTGACGTAATTTTTCTTCATTACGGCCCAACAGAATCACTGTCGCACCATAGCGTGCATACGTCATCGCGGCTTCACGACCAATACCATTGCTGGCTCCCGTCACCAGGATAATGCGATCATTGAGTAAATCTTGTTTTGGCTGGTAATGCATGGCTACTCCTCAACGACGTTGTCTGTCGCGCTGCCAGTGTACTTTAAGACTTTGGGGCTTTATGCCTGAAACAGAAGGGCATTTCAATCAGCCTGGGGCGATAACACCGCAAAATGGATACTTTGTCATACTTTCGCTGCAATAACATCTCTGCGAGACGGCTTAACATGCCTGTTGTAAACTGTGAGCCAAAGCGTTGTTTAACCAAGGTGGGGACTCGTGGAATTGTTGTCTGAATATGGTTTGTTTTTGGCGAAAATCGTTACCGTTGTGCTAGCGATTGCGGCGATTGCCGCCATTATTGTCAATGTTGCTCAACGTAATAAACGCCAGCGTGGCGAGTTACGGGTCAACAATCTCAGCGAACAGTATAAGGAGATGAAAGAAGAACTGGCCGCGGCGCTGATGGACTCACATCAGCAAAAACAGTGGCACAAAGCGCAGAAGAAAAAGCACAAGCAAGAAGCGAAAGCCGCAAAAGCGAAAGCCAAACTGGGCGAGGTGGCAACTGACAGTAAACCTCGCGTCTGGGTGCTGGATTTTAAAGGCAGCATGGACGCCCATGAAGTGAACTCGCTACGTGAAGAGATAACGGCGGTACTCGCAGCATTTAAACCGCAGGATCAGGTTGTGCTACGTCTGGAAAGCCCTGGTGGCATGGTGCATGGTTACGGGCTGGCGGCTTCGCAGCTGCAGCGTCTGCGTGATAAAAACATTCCTTTAACTGTTACGGTAGACAAAGTTGCTGCCAGCGGCGGTTACATGATGGCCTGTGTGGCGGACAAAATTGTTTCCGCACCGTTTGCTATTGTGGGTTCCATTGGGGTGGTGGCGCAAATGCCCAACTTTAACCGCTTCCTGAAAAGCAAAGATATTGATATCGAACTGCACACCGCCGGGCAGTATAAGCGCACGCTGACCTTGCTGGGTGAAAACACCGAAGAAGGGCGGGAGAAATTCCGCGAAGAGCTGAACGAAACGCATCAGTTATTTAAAGATTTTGTGAAGCGTATGCGTCCGTCTCTGGATATTGAACAGGTGGCAACGGGTGAACACTGGTACGGACAACAGGCGGTAGAGAAAGGCCTGGTTGATGAAATCAACACCAGTGATGAAGTTATTCTTAGCCTGATGGAAGGCCGTGAAGTGGTCAATGTACGCTATATGCAGCGTAAAAGACTCATTGACCGATTCACCGGCAGCGCGGCAGAGAGCGCCGATCGATTGTTGCTACGCTGGTGGCAGCGGGGGCAAAAGCCATTGATGTAAAAGACAAACGCGAGGGTAAGACCTCGCGTTTTGCTTTAATCAACCAGGTGATATTTTTCTGAAAGCACATGGGCCAGGTGTTTGAACATATTAAACACCGCGGTGCTTTTGGCTGTTGGCAATCCTTGTTCATCTAAAAAGTAGTCGCCGGTAAAGACCAGCACGCCATTACGCTGCGAGACGCCGGTGGCTTCAATCCCTGCGAGCGTATCCTCATGCTCACGAATGATTTTATTGGCCTCTTTCAACAGCGTTTCGCGGTCGATGGGTTGTGTCTCTTTGTTCATTATTTACTCCTTAAACAAGGACATTAGTCTACGCCAGGCATGGCTTGCAGACAAATATACCACGCTGGTGGCAAGAGCGCCTTACTGGCAACTTTGGATTTTGCATGCTAATAAAGTTGCGTATCGGATTTTATCAGGTACAGTGTGACGCTTTCGTCAATCTGGCAATAGATTTGCTTGACATTCGACCAAAATTCCGTCGTGCTATAGCGCCTGTAGGCCAAGACCTGTTAACTCAGTCACCTGAATTTTCGTGAACAGAGTCACGACAAGGGGTTGATATCCGCAGAGAACGAGTCCATATCGGTAACTCGTTGCCAGTGGAAGGTTTATCAACGTGCGACGCATTCCTGGAAGAATCAAATTAGGTAAGGTGAATATGGGTAAAGCTCTTGTCATCGTTGAGTCCCCGGCAAAAGCCAAAACGATCAACAAGTATCTGGGTAGTGACTACGTGGTGAAATCCAGCGTCGGTCACATCCGCGATTTGCCGACCAGTGGCTCAGCTGCCAAAAAGAGTGCCGACTCTACCTCCACCAAGACGGCTAAAAAGCCTAAAAAGGATGAACGTGGCGCTCTCGTCAACCGTATGGGGGTTGACCCGTGGCACAATTGGGAGGCGCACTATGAAGTGCTGCCTGGTAAAGAGAAGGTCGTTTCTGAACTGAAACAACTGGCTGAAAAAGCAGACCACATCTATCTCGCAACCGACCTTGACCGCGAAGGGGAAGCCATTGCATGGCACCTGCGGGAAGTGATTGGTGGTGATGATGCGCGCTATAGCCGAGTGGTGTTTAACGAAATTACTAAAAACGCGATCCGCCAGGCATTTAACAAACCGGGTGAGCTGAATATTGATCGTGTTAATGCCCAGCAGGCGCGTCGCTTTATGGACCGCGTGGTGGGATATATGGTTTCGCCGCTGCTGTGGAAAAAGATCGCTCGTGGTCTGTCTGCAGGTCGTGTGCAGTCGGTGGCGGTCCGCCTGGTGGTCGAGCGTGAGCGTGAAATTAAAGCGTTCGTACCGGAAGAGTTCTGGGAAGTCGATGCCAGCACGACCACGCCATCTGGTGATGCGTTGGCGTTGCAGGTGACTCATCAGAACGACAAACCGTTCCGCCCGGTCAACAAAGAACAAACTCAGGCTGCGGTAAGTCTGCTGGAAAAAGCGCGCTACAGCGTGCTGGAACGTGAAGACAAACCGACAACCAGTAAACCTGGCGCTCCTTTTATTACCTCTACGCTGCAACAAGCTGCCAGCACCCGTCTTGGTTTTGGCGTGAAAAAAACCATGATGATGGCGCAGCGTTTGTATGAAGCAGGCTATATCACTTACATGCGTACCGACTCCACCAACCTGAGTCAGGACGCAGTAAATATGGTTCGCGGTTATATCAGCGATAATTTTGGTAAGAAATATCTGCCGGAAAGTCCGAATCAGTACGCTAGCAAAGAAAACTCACAGGAAGCGCACGAAGCGATTCGTCCTTCTGACGTCAATGTGATGGCGGAATCGCTGAAGGATATGGAAGCAGATGCGCAGAAACTGTACCAGTTAATCTGGCGTCAGTTCGTTGCCTGCCAGATGACCCCAGCGAAATATGACTCCACGACGCTGACCGTTGGTGCGGGCGATTTCCGCCTGAAAGCACGCGGTCGTATTTTGCGCTTTGATGGCTGGACGAAAGTGATGCCTGCGCTGCGTAAAGGCGATGAAGATCGTATCTTACCGGCAGTCGATAAAGGCGATGCTCTGACGCTCGTTGAACTGACACCAGCCCAGCACTTTACCAAGCCGCCAGCCCGTTTCAGTGAAGCATCGCTGGTTAAAGAGCTGGAAAAACGCGGTATCGGTCGTCCGTCTACCTACGCGTCGATCATTTCGACCATTCAGGATCGTGGCTATGTGCGAGTAGAAAATCGTCGTTTCTATGCGGAAAAAATGGGCGAAATCGTCACCGATCGCCTGGAAGAGAATTTCCGTGAGTTAATGAACTACGACTTCACCGCACAGATGGAAAACAGCCTCGACCAGGTGGCAAATCACGAAGCAGAGTGGAAAGCTGTACTGGATCACTTCTTCTCGGATTTCACCCAGCAGTTAGATAAAGCTGAAAAAGATCCCGAAGAGGGGGGTATGCGCCCGAACCAGATGGTTCTGACCAGCATCGACTGCCCGACCTGTGGTCGCAAAATGGGTATTCGCACAGCGAGCACCGGGGTATTCCTTGGCTGTTCCGGCTACGCTCTGCCACCGAAAGAGCGTTGCAAAACCACCATCAACCTGGTGCCGGAAAACGAAGTGCTGAACGTGCTGGAAGGTGAAGACGCTGAAACCAACGCGCTGCGCGCAAAACGTCGTTGCCCGAAATGCGGCACGGCGATGGACAGCTATCTCATCGATCCGAAACGTAAGTTGCATGTCTGTGGTAATAACCCAACCTGCGACGGTTACGAGATCGAAGAGGGCGAATTCCGCATTAAAGGTTATGACGGCCCGATCGTTGAGTGTGAAAAATGTGGATCTGAAATGCACCTGAAAATGGGGCGTTTCGGTAAATACATGGCCTGCACTAACGAAGAGTGTAAAAACACACGTAAGATTTTACGTAACGGCGAAGTGGCACCACCGAAGGAAGATCCGGTGCCATTACCGGAGCTGCCGTGCGAAAAATCAGATGCTTATTTCGTGCTGCGTGACGGTGCTGCCGGTGTGTTCCTGGCGGCCAATACCTTCCCGAAATCGCGTGAAACACGTGCGCCACTGGTGGAAGAGCTTTATCGCTTCCGCGACCGTCTGCCGGAAAAACTGCGTTATCTGGCCGATGCGCCACAGCAGGATCCGGAAGGTAATAAGACCATGGTTCGCTTTAGCCGTAAAACCAAACAGCAATATGTCTCTTCGGAAAAAGACGGAAAGGCGACTGGCTGGTCAGCATTTTATGTTGATGGCAAATGGGTTGAAGGGAAAAAATAACCTTTAATTCTGTCAGGTTATTATAAACAAAGGGTCGCGAAAGCGGCCCTTTTTTATTGCATATTATTTTTTCTTCACACCTATACACTAAGGCTATAAATGATATAGTGGTTATAGTTAGCACCTTTTTTATTATTAAATCGTATTAGTCACCCGCCAGGTGTGACGAAAAAACGATGTTCTGATGGCGTCTAAGTGGATGGTTTAACATGAAATTACAACAACTTCGCTATATTGTTGAGGTGGTCAATCATAACCTGAATGTCTCATCAACGGCGGAAGGACTTTACACATCACAACCCGGGATCAGTAAACAAGTCAGAATGCTGGAAGACGAGCTAGGCATTCAAATTTTTTCCCGAAGCGGCAAGCACCTGACGCAGGTAACGCCAGCAGGACAAGAAATAATTCGTATCGCTCGTGAAGTCCTGTCGAAAGTCGATGCTATAAAATCGGTCGCCGGAGAGCACACCTGGCCGGATAAAGGCTCGCTGTATATCGCCACCACGCATACCCAGGCACGCTATGCGTTACCAAACGTCATCAAAGGCTTTATTGAGCGTTATCCTCGCGTTTCTTTGCATATGCACCAGGGCTCGCCGACACAAATTGCTGATGCTGTCTCTAAAGGCAATGCCGATTTCGCTATCGCCACAGAAGCGCTGCATCTGTATGAAGATTTAGTGATGTTACCGTGCTACCACTGGAATCGGGCTATTGTAGTCACTCCGGATCACCCGCTGGCAGGCAAAAAAGCCATTACCATTGAAGAACTGGCGCAATATCCGTTGGTGACATATACCTTCGGCTTTACCGGACGCTCAGAACTGGATACTGCCTTTAACCGCGCAGGGTTAACGCCGCGTATCGTCTTCACGGCAACGGATGCTGACGTCATTAAAACTTACGTCCGGTTAGGGTTGGGGGTAGGGGTTATTGCCAGCATGGCGGTGGATCCGGTCGCCGATCCCGACCTGGTGCGCGTTGATGCTCACGATATCTTCAGCCACAGTACAACCAAAATTGGTTTTCGCCGTAGTACTTTTTTGCGCAGTTATATGTATGATTTCATTCAGCGTTTTGCACCGCATTTAACGCGTGATGTCGTTGATGCGGCTGTCGCATTGCGCTCTAATGAAGAAATTGAGGTCATGTTTAAAGATATAAAACTGCCGGAAAAATAATTTCTTGCGTTATTTTCGGCACCTTTTATGTAGCGAAGGTGCCGGAATATATTCTCTTTTGTTGCTTATTTGTATACCGTGCACAATATTTTTATCCCTCATATTTATAGGGTAAATTACCTGTAAAGTAGTGTCTAATTACCCGCCTCGCAAACTCCAGTTTTCAAATATCTATTTCAGGTCAAAAGATTGAATTATTCACTGGAGACGATTCGTAAATTCGCTGGATTTTTGACTAAAGTTTCTTTAGGATTTGTCTCATCGTATGATTAATTACACCAATCGTTCAACGTCTTGCTGATAAGTGATGGCGATTATATGAGGTTAGCAATGCCTTCTGGAAATCAGGAACCCCGCCGGGACCCTGAATTAAAACGCAAAGCCTGGCTGGCGGTATTTCTTGGTTCTGCACTCTTCTGGGTGGTTGTCGCACTGCTGATTTGGAAAGTGTGGGGATAACTATGGTCGGTCAGGAGCAACTGGAGTCGTCACCATTATGTCAGCATAGTGACAATGAACCAGTAACGAAACGGGAATGTTCCGTCGTTATTCCAGACGACTGGCAACTAACAACGCAGCAGCAAGCCTTTATAGAACTGTTTGCTGAAGATGATCAGCCGAAACAATAATTATCATCATTCTTATTACCCATTTTTAATGAATTAAAGGGCTTTTAATACACCGCAGCAATAACAGGTTGAGTTATCTCAACACAAAGTAATAACCGTTAAGGGTGTAGCCTATGATCAACACAAATATGAAATATTGGTCCTGGATGGGCGCATTTTCTCTGTCGATGCTCTTCTGGGCCGAACTCCTCTGGATCATTACTCACTGATCCCTGACCCCGCTGCGGCGGGGTTTTCATTTTCTTTGCCACAAGGTTTCTCCTCTTTTATCAATTTGGGTTGTTATCAAATCGTTACGCAATGTTTGTGTTATCTTTAATATTCACCCTGAAGAGAATCAGGGCTTCGCAACCCTGTCATTAAGGAGGAGCTATGTCGTCAACCCTACGAGAAGCCAGTAAGGACACGTTGCAGGCCAAAGATAAAACTTACCACTACTACAGCCTGCCGCTTGCTGCCAAATCACTGGGCGATATCACCCGTCTGCCTAAGTCACTCAAAGTTTTGCTCGAAAACCTGCTGCGCTGGCAGGATGGTAACTCGGTTACCGAAGAGGATATCTACGCGCTGGTGGGATGGCTGAAAAATGCCCATGCTGACCGTGAAATTGCCTACCGCCCGGCAAGGGTGCTGATGCAGGACTTTACCGGCGTACCTGCCGTTGTTGATCTGGCGGCAATGCGCGAAGCGGTTAAACGCCTCGGCGGCGATACTGCAAAGGTTAACCCGCTCTCACCGGTCGACCTGGTCATTGACCACTCGGTGACCGTCGATCGTTTTGGTGATGATGAGGCATTTGAAGAAAACGTGCGCCTGGAAATGGAGCGCAACCACGAACGTTATGTGTTCCTGAAATGGGGAAAGCAGGCGTTCAGTCGTTTTAGCGTCGTGCCGCCAGGCACAGGCATTTGCCATCAGGTTAACCTCGAATATCTCGGCAAAGCAGTGTGGAGCGAATTGCAGGACGGTGAATGGATTGCTTATCCGGATACACTCGTTGGTACTGACTCGCACACCACCATGATCAACGGCCTTGGCGTGCTGGGGTGGGGCGTTGGTGGGATCGAAGCCGAAGCCGCAATGTTAGGCCAGCCGGTTTCCATGCTTATCCCGGACGTAGTGGGCTTTAAACTCACCGGAAAATTACGTGAAGGTATTACCGCCACAGACCTGGTTCTCACCGTTACCCAAATGCTGCGCAAACATGGCGTGGTGGGGAAATTCGTCGAATTTTATGGTGATGGGCTGGATTCACTACCGCTGGCGGATCGCGCCACCATTGCCAATATGTCGCCAGAATATGGTGCCACCTGTGGCTTCTTCCCAATCGATGCTGTCACCCTCGATTACATGCGTTTAAGCGGGCGCAGCGAAGATCAGGTCGAGTTGGTCGAAAAATATGCCAAAGCGCAGGGCATGTGGCGTAACCCGGGCGATGAACCGATTTTTACCAGTACGTTAGAACTGGATATGAATGACGTTGAAGCGAGCCTGGCAGGGCCAAAACGCCCACAGGATCGCGTTGCACTGCCCGATGTACCAAAAGCATTTGCCGCCAGTAACGAACTGGAAGTAAATGCCACGCATAAAGATCGCCAGCCGGTCGATTATGTTATGAACGGACATCAGTATCAGTTACCTGATGGCGCGGTGGTCATTGCTGCGATAACGTCGTGCACCAACACCTCTAACCCAAGTGTGCTGATGGCCGCAGGTTTGCTGGCGAAAAAAGCTGTAACTCTGGGCCTCAAGCGGCAACCGTGGGTCAAAGCGTCGCTGGCACCAGGCTCGAAAGTCGTTTCTGATTATCTGGCAAAAGCGAAACTGACACCGTATCTGGATGAACTGGGATTTAACCTTGTGGGATACGGTTGTACCACCTGTATTGGTAACTCTGGTCCATTGCCCGATCCTATCGAAACGGCAATCAAAAAAGGCGATTTAACCGTCGGTGCGGTGCTGTCCGGCAACCGTAACTTTGAAGGCCGTATCCATCCGCTGGTTAAAACTAACTGGCTGGCCTCGCCGCCGCTGGTGGTTGCCTATGCGCTGGCGGGAAATATGAATATTAACCTCGCTTCTGAGCCTATTGGTCACGATCGTAAAGGCGATCCGGTATATCTGAAAGATATCTGGCCATCGGCACAAGAAATTGCCCGTGCGGTAGAACAAGTCTCCACAGAAATGTTCCGCAAAGAGTACGCAGAAGTTTTTGAAGGCACAGCAGAGTGGAAGGAAATTAACGTCACACGATCCGATACCTACGGTTGGCAGGAAGATTCAACCTATATTCGCTTATCGCCTTTCTTTGATGAAATGCAGGCAACACCAGCACCTGTGGAAGATATTCACGGTGCGCGGATCCTCGCAATGCTGGGGGATTCGGTTACCACTGACCACATTTCTCCGGCGGGCAGCATTAAGCCCGATAGCCCGGCGGGGCGATATCTACAAGGTTGGGGTGTTGAGCGCAAAGACTTTAACTCCTACGGTTCGCGGCGTGGTAACCATGAAGTGATGATGCGCGGCACCTTCGCCAATATTCGCATCCGTAATGAAATGGTGCCTGGCGTTGAAGGGGGGATGACGCGGCATTTACCTGACAGCGAGGTCATCTCTATTTATGATGCCGCGATGCGCTATAAGCAGGAACAAACGCCGCTGGCGGTGATTGCCGGGAAAGAGTATGGATCAGGCTCCAGCCGTGACTGGGCGGCAAAAGGTCCGCGTCTACTTGGCATTCGTGTTGTGATTGCCGAATCGTTTGAACGAATTCACCGCTCGAATTTAATTGGCATGGGCATCCTGCCGCTGGAATTTCCGCAAGGCGTGACGCGTAAAACGTTAGGGCTAATCGGGGAAGAGAAGATTGATATTGTCGATCTGCAAAGTCTACAACCCGGTGCGACGGTTCCGGTGACGTTTACGCGCGCGGATGGTAGCCAGGAAGTCGTACCCTGCCGTTGTCGTATCGACACCGCGACGGAGTTGACCTACTACCAGAACGACGGCATTTTGCATTATGTCATTCGTAATATGTTGAAGTAACGAGTATTTGCTTGCCGGTTATTTTGCTTCCGGCAAGCAAATGAATTACACAATGCAAGAGGGTTATTTGTTCAGCAAATGACCCATTTTCTCGGCTTTGGTATCGAGATAATGTTCGTTATTGGGGTTACGACCTACAATCAACGGTACGCGTTCAACAATATTAATCCCAGCTTCGGTCAGAATTTCGACTTTTTTCGGGTTGTTGGTTAACAAGCGGACTTCATTGACGCCAAGGAGTTTGAACATATCAGCGCAAAGAGTGAAGTCGCGCTCATCAGCGGCGAAGCCTAACTGGTGGTTAGCCTCTACAGTATCGTAACCTTGATCCTGCAGTGCATAAGCGCGGATTTTATTCAGCAGACCAATGTTACGACCTTCCTGACGGTGATACAGCAAAATACCACGGCCTTCTTCGGCAATTTGCGTCAGTGCCGCTTCGAGCTGGAAGCCACAATCGCAGCGCAAGCTGAACAGGGCGTCACCGGTCAGACATTCGGAATGGACGCGCGCAAGTACCGGGGTATGCCCGGAAATATCGCCATAGACTAGCGCGACATGATCGTGTCCGGTTGCCAGTTCTTCAAATCCCACCATCAGGAAATCGCCCCATGGGGTTGGCAGTTTGGCTTCTGCCACACGTTTAAGCTGCATGAAATTCTCCAGATAATGCTGGTTCTGTATTGGCTTATTTTGCCATAACGAGAAGGGGTTCACCTAATCACGACGCGTCGATCGTTCACGGAATGGCACAAATCTGTCAATTTTTCCTGGAACTGGCATTTTCAGTTATGATTGTGGGACTTATCAAAAAGGAGATGCCATGCGTTCGATTGCCAGACGTACCGCAGTGGGAGCTGCACTATTGCTTGTTATGCCGGTAGCCGTATGGATTTCTGGCTGGCGTTGGCAACCTGGAGAACAAAGTTGGCTACTAAAAGCGGCTTTTTGGGTTACTGAAACCGTTACCCAACCCTGGGGTATCATCACGCATCTGATTTTATTCGGCTGGTTTCTCTGGTGTCTGCGTTTTCGCATTAAGGCCGCCATTATGTTATTTGCCATTCTGGCGGCGGCAATCCTTGTGGGACAAGGCGTTAAATCCTGGATCAAAGACAAAGTCCAGGAACCACGACCTTTTGTAATCTGGCTGGAAAAAACACATCATATTCCGGTTGATGAGTTCTACACTTTAAAGCGAGCAGAACGCGGAAATATAGTGAAAGAACAGTTGGCTGAAGAGAATAATATCCCACAATATTTGCGTTCACACTGGCAGAAAGAGACGGGGTTTGCCTTTCCTTCCGGTCACACGATGTTTGCTGCCAGTTGGGCGCTGTTGGCCGTTGGGTTGCTGTGGCCGCGTCGGCGAACGTTAACCATTGCTATCTTGCTGGTCTGGGCAACAGGAGTCATGGGAAGCCGCCTGCTACTCGGGATGCATTGGCCGCGCGATCTGGTGGTAGCTACGTTGATTTCGTGGGCGCTGGTGGCGGTGGCAACGTGGCTTGCACAACGAATTTGTGGGCCATTAACACCACCTGCGGAAGAAAATCGCGAAATTGCGCAACGAGAACAAGAAAGTTAACGCTGGTTGATTTTCTGAATTTAGCCCTTAAATCATCAACAATGCGCGTGGTTGCCATTTCGCAGACGGCGCGAAAATGGTACTTTAAAGGGCTATTGCGGTAAGTTGACCATAATTTATTCGCTCTAACCACATAACGGGAAGTAATGTGAAATATTTACTCATTTTCTTACTGGTGTTAGCGATCTTCGTGATTTCGGTCACGTTGGGTGCGCAGAACGATCAACAGGTGACGTTTAATTATCTGTTAGCGCAAGGGGAGTACCGTATTTCCACATTGCTGGCGGTATTGTTTGCTGCGGGGTTTGCTATCGGTTGGCTGATTTGCGGCCTGTTCTGGCTGCGAGTTCGTGTTTCCCTGGCGCGCGCTGAACGTAAAATAAAGCGACTGGAAAACCAGCTTTCACCCGCGACTGACGTGGCTGTAGCGCCGCATTCGTCAGCGGCGAAGGAATAACTTTCTATGCTGGAGTTGTTGTTTCTGCTTTTGCCTGTAGCCGCTGCCTATGGCTGGTATATGGGCCGCAGAAGTGCGCAACAAAACAAGCAAGATGAAGCCAACCGCTTGTCGCGTGATTACGTAGCGGGGGTTAACTTTCTGCTTAGTAATCAACAGGATAAAGCGGTAGACCTGTTTCTCGATATGCTTAAAGAGGATACGGGTACCGTTGAAGCCCACCTTACGCTCGGAAACCTGTTCCGTTCGCGTGGCGAAGTTGATCGCGCTATTCGCATCCATCAGACCCTAATGGAAAGCGCCTCGCTGACCTATGAACAGCGTCTGTTGGCGATTCAACAACTGGGGCGTGATTACATGGCCGCCGGGTTATACGACCGCGCGGAAGACATGTTCAATCAACTGACCGATGAAACTGACTTCCGCATTGGCGCGCTGCAACAGTTGCTACAAATCTATCAGGCTACCAGCGAGTGGCAGAAAGCAATTGATGTTGCCGAACGCCTGGTGAAGCTGGGTAAAGATAAGCAGCGCGTCGAAATTGCTCATTTCTACTGCGAGTTAGCCCTACAGCATATGGCCAGCGACGATCTCGATCGTGCCATGGCCTTGTTAAAAAAAGGTGCGGCGGCAGATAAAAACAGCGCCCGCGTATCCATCATGATGGGACGCGTATTTATGGCGAAAGGAGAATACGCCAAAGCCGTCGAAAGTTTGCAACGCGTGATATCCCAGGACAGAGAATTGGTCAGCGAAACGCTGGAAATGCTGCAAACCTGCTACCAGCAGTTGGGTAAAACTGCCGAATGGGCAGAGTTCCTGCAGCGCGCGGTGGAAGAGAACACCGGTGCCGATGCTGAACTAATGCTTGCGGACATCATCGAAGCGCGCGACGGTAGTGAGGCCGCACAGGTCTATATTACGCGTCAGCTTCAGCGTCATCCGACCATGCGTGTGTTCCATAAGCTAATGGATTACCACTTAAATGAAGCGGAAGAAGGGCGTGCTAAAGAGAGTCTGATGGTGCTGCGTGACATGGTTGGCGAGAAGGTGCGTAGTAAGCCTCGTTATCGCTGCCAGAAATGTGGTTTTACCGCATACACCCTCTACTGGCATTGTCCATCTTGTCGGGCCTGGTCAACCATTAAACCGATTCGCGGTCTTGATGGCCTGTAATTTTTAAAAAAATCCGACTTTAGTTACAACATACTGGTTATTAATGTTCCATTGTGCTCCGGTAACTCGGGCGCAGAAAAGCCTGCCAGGGGGAAATCGCAACTGTTAATTTTTTATTTCCACGGGTAGAATGCTCGCCGTTTACCTGTTTCGCGCCACTTCCGGTGCCCATCATCAAGAAGGTCTGGTCATGACGTTAACTGCTTCATCTTCTTCCCGCGCTGTTACGAATTCTCCTGTGGTTGTTGCCCTTGATTATCATAATCGTGATGCCGCGCTGGCCTTTGTCGACAAGATCGACCCACGCGATTGTCGTCTGAAAGTCGGCAAAGAGATGTTTACGCTGTTTGGACCTCAATTTGTACGCGAACTTCAACAGCGTGGTTTTGATATCTTCCTCGACCTGAAATTTCACGATATTCCCAACACTGCAGCGCACGCTGTCGCTGCTGCAGCTGACTTAGGCGTGTGGATGGTGAATGTTCACGCCTCCGGTGGGGCGCGTATGATGACCGCAGCGCGTGAGGCACTCGTCCCGTTTGGCAAAGATGCACCGCTTTTGATTGCTGTGACGGTGTTGACCAGCATGGAAGCCAGCGACCTGGCCGATCTTGGCGTGACGCTGTCACCTGCAGATTATGCAGAACGTCTGGCGGCACTGACGCAAAAATGTGGCCTTGATGGTGTGGTGTGTTCTGCTCAGGAAGCTGTGCGCTTTAAACAGGTATTCGGTCAGGAGTTTAAACTGGTTACGCCGGGCATTCGTCCGCAGGGGAGTGAAGCTGGTGACCAGCGCCGCATTATGACGCCAGAACAGGCGTTGGCGGCTGGTGTTGATTATATGGTGATTGGTCGCCCGGTAACGCAATCGGTAGATCCAGCGCAAACGCTGAAAGCGATCAACGCCTCTTTACAGCGGAGTGCATGATGAGTGATTCCAACAGCCGTCTGGTCTACTCAACGGAAACCGGACGTATTGATGAGCCAAAAGCGGCCCCTGTACGCCCTAAAGGCGACGGTGTGGTGCGTATTCAGCGTCAGACCAGTGGACGTAAAGGTAAGGGCGTTTGCTTGATTACCGGTGTCGATCTCGATGATGCCGAACTGACAAAACTGGCAGCGGAACTGAAGAAAAAATGCGGCTGCGGCGGGGCAGTTAAAGATGGAATTATTGAAATCCAGGGTGATAAGCGCGATTTATTAAAATCACTGCTTGAAGCGAAAGGGATGAAGGTAAAACTCGCCGGCGGTTAACATAAAAAGCCACGGATATATCCGTGGCTTTAGAATATTTTACTGTGTGTATTATTCAGTTATTTCGTACTGAACAGAATCAAGTGTATTATAATTGCGAGTCGATAATCGACATTTATTTACGATTATTTACCGACCTGGTGACCAATAACACCACCGACGGCTGCACCACCTAATGTACCCAGCGTACTGCCATCGGTCAGTACTGCACCGCCTAATGCACCTGCGCCCGCGCCAATTGCGGTGTTACGGTCTCGTTTAGACCAGTTAGAACAGGCACTCAGAGACATTGCCAGGGTAATTGCCAGAACAGCCGCGGTCATTTTTTTGCTCGTTACAAACATAATACTCTCTCCTGAATTTATGATTCACGGAAGTAAGCTCTCTATAACTATAATAGCTAAGAATAAGCTTGGTGAAATTATTCCGTGAAATCCGCTCGCGCGCAGGGTTATATCACGCAGGTGATAATGACTTCCTGTTATATCGCTGATAATAATTTTATATCTTGAGAGTGTTAATAACAGGTAAATAGTCTTAATTATCAACCAGGAATCATCTTAGAGCGGATGATTTGCAAAACAGCAAATCATCCGTAGAGAAGGGAAATGGTTAAATGTCAACGACGTGAACGGTGAGTTTACTGTGCTCAAGATGCATCAGATCGCTGGCGCGTATTTTCGAATCGGTAATCACGCGATTGAATCGCTCAACGGGGCCGATGGAGTATGAATGTACAGCACCAAATTTCGAGCTGTCAGTCAGGACTATCGCTTCGCACTCTTTTTCCAGCACGGCATTGACCACATCGGTACGCATCATATCGCGACCGGTAAACCCAGTTTCAGGCTGCCAGCCATCAATACCAATAAATGCTTTGCTGAAATGCACCTGTTGGATGCACTGGCGTGTCAAAGGACCAACCATACTTTCGCTTTTTTTCTGGTACACGCCACCGAGCAAAATGACTTCACAAGGCGCGTCTTTAAGCAAATGTGCAATATAGCTGCTGACCGTGATGATCGTGACATTTTTCTTCTGCTCGCCCAGAGTCCGGGCGAGCAGGGCATTGCTGCTGCCATTTTCGATAAAGATAGTTTCGCCCGGTTGAACCAGTGACGCGGCAAACTCGGCGAGTTCACGCTTCAGTGTATAGTTGCTCATCATACGGGTTTCGACGTCATCACTATCAAGC
Source organism: Escherichia sp. MOD1-EC6300 (assembly GCF_002965045.1). Taxonomy (NCBI): domain Bacteria; kingdom Pseudomonadati; phylum Pseudomonadota; class Gammaproteobacteria; order Enterobacterales; family Enterobacteriaceae; genus Escherichia; species Escherichia sp. MOD1-EC6300. The sequence goes on from NZ_PTRH01000006.1 coordinate 123,773, forward strand.
GAAACTGCAAAGCCATGTGCACGGCGGAGGTAACTCAGTTTTTCGAGGGTGTTGAGATCCTGGCGAATGGTAACTTCAGAAACTCCAGTGGCTTTTGCCAGATCGGTTACGCTAACCTGACCCTGGTCAATGACCATCTGTAGAATAGTTTGTTGTCGGGAATTCATCGCTGTAATTCTTATAACGTTATAATACTTAATAAAAAAATACTGACGCGCCGGGCATCCTCAAATAGGAAAACCTGAAGGCACGATTGTTAAATCTCCCACGGTGCCTTCGGGATGTCTGGCGTAGATTCAGCAACCTGGCGCAAGAGTTCTGCTTTAAGTATCTCGAGATTATGGATCGCAGAGTGGTAATCGCCTGCCACAAGGATATCTAACACAATATCAATACGTTCGGCAACGCGCTGGGCATCAAATTCAGACATCAAGGACATCCTTATAGCAAAAGGGAGAAAATGAATAATGCAAAAATTGCCGCTAAAAGAGAAGTGTTTAACGGCAACGGCTAATTATCATCCGGGAATACGATATATAATGACGGAATACATCGCTAAGTATATATATTCATCTACTTATGAGCGCTTCAGATAGCGTTTATACCAGCGTTCGAAGGCGACGGCGGGCATTGGTTTGGCAAACAAAAATCCTTGCCGCTCATTGATCCCGTTCTTGGTTAAAAAAGCATCTTCCTTTTTACTCTCCACTCCTTCAGCGATCACCTGAAGATTCAATGCCTGGGCCACAGCGACGATCGCCCGGACCAGCGACTGCGATACAGGTTGTTTGTGAATATCTCGAACAAAAACCTGGTCAAGTTTAATCGCATCGATCGGAAAGCGCGCCAGTTGCGAAAGTGAAGAGTAGCCGGTACCAAAATCGTCCAGATGCACTTGCGCACCTAGTTGGCTAAATTGTTGAATAACAGACAGTGCCAGTTCATCATTCTCAATCAGGCAGCTCTCCGTCAGTTCAACATCAATAGGGCAGTATTCAAAATTGAGTTCCTGGAGAACCTGTTTCAGGGCGGTGAAAATGGTTTGATCGGCGAGCTGACGTGCAGAAATGTTTACCGCCACTCGCAGGTTAATGCCTTTATCCCGCCACTTCGCCACCTGGCGTACGACATCGAGAATCACCCAACGGCCTAAAGGCACAATTAGCCCTGACTCTTCGGCGTAGGAAATAAAGTCCAACGGTGGAATCAACCCACGTTCAGGTGACTGCCAACGTACTAAAGCTTCCAGACTGCGTACTTCGCCACGCCAGGTGATTTTCGGTTGATAGTGAATAACCAACTGATCGTTTTCCAGTGCTTTACGCAAGTTGGTATCCAGCCAGAGATATTCAAATACCCGCTGATTCATTTCTGGGGTAAAAACGCAAAATTGTCCTCGTCCGCCTTCCTTCGCTGTGTACATTGCTGTGTCGGCGTGACGAATAATAGCCGCGCTGTCCGAACCATGTTCGGGAGAGAGTGAAATACCCACTGAACAGCTGGTATAAACTTCAATTAAACCAATGCGGAAGGGGAGTCGTAAGCGGGTCAAAATTCGTGATGCCATTGCTTCCAGCGCGCTTTGTGAGGTATTGGATGCCAGTACCAGAAACTCATCGCCACCTGGACGCGCCAACACCTGATCATGTTCGAGACAGCTTAAAATGGCCAATGACACTTCGCGTAATAGCTGGTCACCAAACAAATGCCCATAAGCGTCGTTGACCTTTTTAAAATTATCCAAATCAAGATACACAACCCCAACTTTATTGTTATCTGCCTGATTAATGGCGTGATCGATTAACTCCTGCATTGCGTTACGATTCGGCAGTCCGGTGATACTGTCGGTATTTGCCAGAATACGCAGTCGCTCCTGAGCGCGGCGCTCTTCGGTAATGTCGGTGCCGGAACAGATTAAAAAAATCTCGTTCTTGCCACTGCCGCTGTGGACAAATTTATTGCGAAACAGAAACAGCCGCTGGCCTTTACGTGTTGGTATCCACAGTTCGACTTCATATGCATTGCCGCTTCGAAAAAATACACGGTTATTGCGCCTGGATGCCGCAGCTTCACGACGGCTCATAAACAGTTTAAACACGCTTTGCCCAATGACGTCGTGTTCTTTCAACCCTGTGTAATCTTCACATAACCGATTGAAGCGTTGGATATTCCCCCGACTGTCGAGAATCACTATTGCGGAATGTGCTTCAGAAACTACCTGCTCAGCAAAGGAAAGCCCGTGTGATAAATCACGAGCAACCGCCGGTGTGTCATGCCATGCCGACGCGTTGCCAGCCCATTCCCGTTTATTGATTTTTCGTCCTACCAGATGCACAGAAAGATCGCTTTCATCGACGGTCAGACTCATCATCAGGCTGGAAGTGATGACCGTCATTTCCCTGATGCGAGCAGCCTGTTCGGCAGATAACTGCAACGTACGTTCAGGTTCTGTGGTTTCGGTGGTAGAAAAGCGCAAAACATCGCTGCTTTCCGTCAACCGCCAGTATGGATTGTGCGATCCGAGAAAGTTGTACAACGTTGTGGACTCCCTAACGGTTTTCATGATGCATATCCTCCGGTTAACAGCGGAGTCCGCAGTTAAATAAAAGGAACAACATGACTTACATGAAATTAACGGCGGCTAAACGCATTGTTTTTTTTATCTATTTATTTGTAATCCAGTTTTGGAAAAACGCCAGTTTTCAAACGAAAGTCAGTTAAAAATCTGCCGGGATATGGCGAAGGTGGAGCGGGGAAATAAACGGCCCATTCATGAGGAATGGGCCGTGAAAGGAGATTACGCGACCGGGCGTGCAATAATGCTGCGGGTTTCCATGCGGACTTCGGCAATGGTGACGTCAATAACGTCGGTCACTTTGTAAGCCGTTTCACCTTTAATTTGTACAGTGCCGTTTTCCTGGCTGCAAACCAGTTCATCGCGCACAGCGTGTAAGAAAGGTGCTGGAATAAAGGCGATAGCGCCGTTATCAACCAAACGCACACGCATGCCGCCACGGCTGATATCGACAATTTCCGCCGCGAAATGGGTGTCGGTCCCGGCTTTGTCTTTCAGGAAGCGTGCGTATAACCAGTCGCCAACATCACGTTCTGCCATTCGGTTGAGACGGCGACGCTCGGCCATTTGGACAGTGATTTCATCCTGCGGACGCGTCGCAGTTTCGCCTTTGATAACCGCTTTCAGCAGACGGTGGTTGATCATGTCGCCATATTTACGGATTGGCGAAGTCCAGGTGGCGTATGCTTCCAGACCGAGGCCAAAGTGAGGACCGGGTTCAGTGCTAATTTCAGCAAATGACTGGAAGCGACGAATGCGGCTGTCGAGGAAACCAGTTGGTTGCGCATCCAGTTCACGACGCAGTTTGCAGAAACCGTCCAGCGTGAGCACTTCTTCGGCATCGACATGCAGACCGTGGGTTTTCAGCAACGCTGCCAGCGCGTCGGCATTCGCCGGATCAAAGCCCATATGCACGTTATAGATGCCAAAACCGAGCTTATCGCGCAGTACGCGGGCCGCACAAATGTTAGCGGCAATCATCGCTTCTTCGACGATACGATTGGCAATGCGACGAGGCTCGGCGACGATATCCAGCACTTCACCTTTTTCACCGAGAATAAAGCGGTAATCCGGGCGATCTTTAAATACCAGTGCGTGGCTATTACGCCACTCGCCACGGCGTTGGCAAATTTGCGCTAACAAACGGACTTGTTCGGCAATTGCTTCACTTTCAGGCTGCCAGTCACCGGTATTTTCCAGCCAGTCAGAGACCTGGTCATACACCAGCTTCGCTTTGGATTCGATGGTGGCGGCAAAGAATTCGATATTATCTTCAATGGTGCCATCAGCGGAGAGCGTCATGCGGCATGCCAGTACCGGGCGGACTTCATTGGCGCGCAGTGAGCAGAGATCGTCAGAAAGCTCGCGAGGCAGCATAGGGATGTTGAAGCCAGGCAGATAGTTGGTGAATGCGCGAATTTTCGCGGCTTTGTCCAGCTTGCTGCCTTCAGCAATCCACGCGGTTGGATCGGCAATCGCCACAATCAGCTGAAGTTTGTCATCCGGCAACGCCTTAGCGAAAAGGGCGTCATCCATATCTTCTGTGCTGGCACTGTCGATGGTGACAAAATCCAGCGCTGTCAGATCTTCACGAACCAGACCTTCATCGAGCATTTCGGTAGCGACGCCGTCTGGTGCTTCTTTTTCCAGGTTATGGCGCGCCAGGGTAACCCACCACGGTACAAAGTGGTCGTCACCAAAAGTGATGTATTGTGTTAGTTCAGCATAGAAAGAACGATCGCCTTTCAGCGGATGACGGCGCATTTCGGCAACCGCCCAGTCGCCTTCTTTAAACTCGTGGTTCAGGCCACGGGCTGCGCGGCAAGGAATGGCGTCTTTTAAGAGTGGATGATCAGGAACGATGGCCAGACGGTCATTTTTGCCCTGAACTTTACCCACGAAACGAGTCAGAAACGGTTCAACCAGTTCTTCTGGCTCTGCGGATTCACGTTCTTTTTCACTGTGGATCACCGCGATAATTCGGTCGCCATGCATGACTTTTTTCATCTGCGGCGGCGGAATGAAATAACTTTTTTGCGCGTCGACTTCCAGGAAGCCAAAGCCTTTTTCTGTGGCTTTTACCACCCCTTCAGCGCGTGGCGTCTGGGAATGCAGTTGCTGTTTAAGCTGCGCTAGCAGCGGGTTGTCCTGAAACATAATTGTCTATTTTGGTGGCCATTAGAGCGGCTGACAGTTTTACGCGAATCTGTCTGACGCGGCAAGGTTAATATGTCTCACCCAACGCGATTTTTAAGCGATTTATCCAGCCACACAGCCCGCTCCATACCAGCAGATTAATAATCTGCGTTGATGATTTTTCGTGTTCGAGTAATGGGCTGAACTGGGCGGCGCTAAAGCGATCGGGTGCTCGGGTCAGCCATTGTATCGCCTGAACGGTAGCGCGCTCAACAGAATCACGGTCAGCCCATTGGTTAATTTCATTTTCGCCCTTGCGCAGAAGGGGGCTGATTTTTTTATATTCATTTGATGAATTCATACAGGCGGCAAAACAAGCAGGACTGCCATTAATACGCGCGCATAACAACGCCGCAAGCTTATTATCCGGCTGTGTATTGACCCGTGTGCTGTTTAACAACTTTTCGAGAAGGGAAAGTGAAATAGGGTGGAGAGAGAGCGTTTCAGCCAGTTGGCACAGTTCTGCCGTTGAACTTTTTGCCTGTTCTTCAGGGAGTTTTTCCACCTCATAGCAGCTTCGCCAGCGTATTGATTCAACCGTAAACAGCGACGCGTCGGCGTAGTTTTGTATCTCCAGACCGGGTAACCAGCGTACCGAATGCCCGAGATAAGCCTGAAATGTCGCAATTGCCCGCGCCTGAAAGCCAATAAAACCAATGATTTGGTTGATAATCACACAGTCCCAGGCAGTAAGACCGACGTCATTCAGATGTTGGCGCGATCGGTTGTCGATAATAGAAGGCGAGCTGGCCAGTTGGCGGGCATATTGCGTGATTTGTGCCAAACGATGATTACTTTCCCTGGAGGAATCAGGCCCGGGGAGCGGCGTAAGTCGCGCCGAATAGTAGTTACATAACCGCTGGACGCCGCAAACCTGAGCAACCGTCAGGGCCGTCGACAAGCGTTCATAAGCGGTGAAGGTCTGTGAACGGGTCACAGTAAGCTGGTCAGGGAACAACTCCGCTGCAAGAATGCGCGCCGGGACCATCCATGAAAGGAAGGGGGCCAGCGTTTCTTTATCAAGGATCACGTCGAGCAGAAAGGGATCGCGAACCTTTGCGGCTTCCGGGACCAGAGGCAGAACGTCATTCTCCGCAGTACTGGATTGCGTTTCATGATACCAGTGGCTTTTGCCGGTGATGTGGCGTTGTTCCATGGGCGCTCCTTGGTCGTAAAGGAAATCGTTATCCTGACGCAAGGCGGGAAGGGGAGAAAGACGGATCGGCGATAACAAATATCAGAAAGGTATAACAGAGATAATGGGCGGCAGAACGCCGCCCATCTTGACCAACAGAACGATTATTTCAGTTCGAGTTCGTTCATAGCAGCGATGCTGAAACCGCCGTCAACATGGACCACTTCACCGGAGATACCGGCAGAGAGATCGGAGCACAGGAACGCTGCGGAGTTACCGACGTCTTCGATGGTAACGGTGCGACGAATCGGGGTAACGGCTTCGCAATGAGCCAGCATTTTGCGGAAGTCTTTGATACCGGAAGCCGCCAGAGTACGGATCGGACCAGCAGAGATGGCGTTAACACGCACACCTTCCGGACCCATCGCGTTCGCCATATAGCGCACGTTCGCTTCCAGAGACGCTTTTGCCAGACCCATAACGTTGTAGTTCGGGATAGCGCGCTCAGCGCCAAGGTAGGAAAGGGTCAGCAGGGCAGAACCCGGATTCAGCATGGAGCGGCAAGCTTTTGCCATTGCAACGAAGCTGTAGGAGCTGATGTCGTGGGCAATTTTGAAGCCTTCACGAGTAACGGCGTTAACATAGTCACCATCCAGCTGATCGCCAGGTGCAAAACCAATAGAGTGTACGAAACCGTCAAATTTCGGCCAAACTTTCCCCAGTTCAGCGAACATGGTGTCGATGCTGGTATCTTCGGCAACATCGCACTGCAGAACGATGTCAGAACCCAATTGAGCGGCAAATTCTTCTACGCGGCCTTTCAGTTTGTCGTTCTGGTAGGTGAATGCCAGTTCAGCTCCTTCGCGGTGCATCGCCTGAGCGATACCGTAGGCGATGGACAGTTTGCTGGCAACACCGGTTACCAGAATGCGCTTACCGGAAAGAAAACCCATAGCTTTAATCCTTATTGTTGATGCTTGTTGTGCCTGAAAATCAGGCGATTCGTCGTTTTAGTAAACAGTACGAACAGATAAACGGTTATTATAATCAACCTGGCTGTGGGTGGCTATAGTTGCGCTTTCTGTAGCGGAGAGAAGCTGCGGTACAGAGCATTTTGCGTTATCTACTCCTGACGCCTGCAAGGGGGAGGTTGGGGAAATATCTTATAGAATCTGACTTTGAAACTATTCGTATTAGCTCCGATAAGTTTGATGATGAAAACAGAACTGGCGACAACAAGTCGCTGTCTTTCTGATGAATTGACTCCAACTTAATATTGTCAACTATCTTCACAGAATCTCCACAATCTCTTCATTATCAGAATATGCATCATGAATAAATAAAAATACTTTCCATTACTTTGGAGAAACGTATAATTAGCAAAAATGAGAATGATCATTCTCACTAAGTGATAGGCCAGGAGACAGAAATGACCAGCAAGCTGGAGATACGCCACAAACAGCGTCAGGATGAAATCATTAACGCCGCCCGTCGGTGTTTTCGTCGCTGCGGATTTCATGCCGCCAGTATGTCGCAAATTGCCAGTGAAGCTCAGCTTAGCGTGGGTCAGATATATCGTTACTTCGCCAACAAAGACGCCATTATTGAAGAGATGGTTCGCCGTATCATCGACTTTCGTATTGCCCAAATGGACATTGACGCGCGTACCGATCACTTCCCGGAAGTCCTTGCCTTGCGTAAATCCTTAAATGAGGACGACGACGCGCTGATGCTGGAAGTGGCTGCAGAAGCCACACGCAACCCGCGGGTTATGGCAATGCTTGAAGAAGCTGACGCCAGAATGTTCGCTAACGGTTGTGCACATATGAAAAGAATGCATCCCCATCTTAGCGACGATCACATTCGTTGCTGCGTTGAAGTGTTTGCTACCATGATGGAAGGTACGGTTTATCGTCGTTTAACACCGCAAAAAAGCGATCCACAACATCTGCAGGAAATATATCAGGATATTGTTAGTATGTTGATAAATAAATAAGAACAGAATTAACCAATAGCGGGGGATATTAATCCCCCTTATTTCATTGCGAAATTCATTTCGCGATGCGGGTTCGTTATAACTGAATATCCCTGACATATCCTCATTAATTTCAATGAGGAGGGTATTTCTCACCCTGGAGAAAATAATGAAGTATATAGCAACATCTGTAGTGGCAATGCTGCTCTTATCGGGTTGTGATAATACGCAAAGTAACAATTCATCCCCGTCAGAAACAGAAGTCGGCGTTGTTACGCTCAAATCTCAACCGGTTTCGGTAGTCAGTGAATTAACCGGACGCACCAGTGCTGCGCTCAGTGCTGAAGTACGTCCGCAGGTTGGGGGAATTATCCAGAAACGCTTATTTAAGGAAGGTGATCTGGTCAAGGCTGGACAGCCTCTCTACCAGATTGATGCGGCCAGTTATCAGGCTGCATGGAATGAAGCCCGGGCAGCATTACAACAAGCACAGGCACTGGTAAAAGCCGATTGCCAGAAAGCGCAGCGTTATGCCCGACTGGTGAAAGAGAATGGTGTTTCACAACAGGATGCTGATGATGCTCAGTCTACCTGTGCACAAGATAAAGCCAGTGTAGAGGCGAAAAAAGCCGCACTGGAAACTGCGCGCATTAATCTTGACTGGACCACGGTAACCGCACCGATTTCAGGGCGCATTGGCATTTCGTCGGTAACCCCTGGCGCACTGGTGACCGCGTCGCAAGATACAGCGTTAACGACTATTCGTGGTCTGGATACAATGTATGTCGACCTCACTCGCTCCAGTGTCGATTTATTACGTCTGCGTAAACAGTCACTGGCGACCAACAGTGACACCATGAGCGTCTCACTTATTCTGGAAGATGGCACAACCTACAGCGAAAAAGGGCGTCTGGAACTCACCGAAGTCGCTGTAGATGAGTCTACCGGTTCGGTGACATTACGGGCGATTTTCCCCAATCCACAACAGCAGTTATTACCGGGAATGTTTGTTCGCGCTCGTGTCGATGAAGGCGTGATGGAAGACGCTATTCTCGCGCCGCAACAGGGCGTCACGCGCGATGCTAAAGGCAATGCAACTGCGCTGGTGGTGAATAAAGACAATAAAGTAGAGCAGCGAACGCTCGAAACGGGAGAAACGTATGGTGATAAATGGCTGGTGCTGAACGGCCTGCACAACGGCGACCGACTGATTGTTGAAGGTTCTGCCAAAGTCACTTCAGGGCAGACCGTCAAGGCTGTTGAAGTTCAGGCTAATGGAGGCAACGCCTGATGTTTTCGCGCTTTTTTGTTCGCCGCCCGGTCTTTGCCTGGGTTATCGCCATTTTGATTATGTTGGCGGGGATTCTGGCTATTCGCACATTGCCCGTCGCGCAATATCCTGACGTTGCGCCACCGACCATTAAAATTTCAGCCACTTATACTGGTGCTTCTGCCGAAACGCTGGAGAACAGCGTGACTCAGGTTATCGAGCAACAACTCACTGGGCTTGATAATTTACTCTATTTCAGCTCAACCAGCAGCTCTGATGGTTCGGTCAGTATTAATGTGACCTTTGAACAAGGTACCGATCCAGATACTGCACAGGTTCAGGTGCAGAATAAAATTCAGCAGGCGGAGTCGCGCCTACCCAGCGAAGTGCAGCAAACGGGTGTTACGGTGGAGAAATCACAAAGCAACTTTTTGCTGATTGCTGCCGTGTATGACACCACTGACAAAGCCTCCAGTTCGGATATCGCCGACTGGTTGGTTAGTAACGTTCAGGACCCGCTGGCGCGTGTTGAAGGTGTGGGGAGTCTGCAAGTCTTTGGCGCGGAATACGCTATGCGCATCTGGCTTGACCCGGCCAAACTGGCGTCTTACTCGCTAATGCCTTCAGACGTGCAAAGTGCTATTGAAGCGCAAAACGTGCAGGTTACTGCCGGGAAAATAGGGGCATTGCCTTCACCGAATACTCAGCAACTGACCGCAACGGTACGTGCGCAGTCTCGCTTGCAGACGGTGGATCAGTTCAAAAATATTATCGTGAAAAGCCAGTCAGACGGCGCAGTTGTTCGTATAAAAGATGTGGCTCGCGTTGAGATGGGCAGTGAAGATTATACCGCTATCGGCAAACTTAACGGTCACCCGTCTGCCGGGGTTGCTGTAATGCTTTCGCCCGGTGCGAATGCGCTGAATACGGCGACGCTGGTCAAGGATAAGATTGCCGAATTCCAGCGGAACATGCCGCAGGGATACGACATCGCATACCCGAAAGACAGCACTGAATTTATTAAAATCTCTGTAGAGGACGTAATTCAGACGCTGTTTGAAGCCATCGTATTGGTGGTTTGCGTGATGTATTTATTCCTGCAAAACCTGCGTGCCACACTGATTCCGGCGTTAGCTGTCCCCGTCGTTTTGCTGGGCACATTCGGCGTTCTTGCGTTGTTTGGCTATTCGATTAATACCCTGACGTTGTTTGCAATGGTGCTGGCGATCGGCTTGCTGGTGGACGATGCCATTGTGGTGGTGGAGAACGTCGAACGCATTATGCGTGACGAAGGGTTGCCCGCGCGTGAAGCCACGGAAAAATCAATGGGCGAGATTTCTGGCGCACTGGTTGCCATTGCGCTGGTGTTGTCAGCCGTATTCCTGCCGATGGCCTTCTTTGGGGGATCTACGGGCGTAATTTATCGTCAGTTCTCCATCACCATCATCTCCGCAATGCTGCTTTCCGTGGTGGTGGCATTGACCTTGACTCCCGCCCTGTGCGGTTCCGTCCTCCAGCATGTTCCGCCACATAAAAAAGGCTTTTTCGGCGCATTTAACCGCTTTTACCGCCGTACTGAAGATAAATATCAGCGAGGCGTAATTTATGTCCTGCGCCGTGCAGCCCGAACGATGGGGCTTTATGTCGTGCTGGGTGGTGGAATGGCCCTGATGATGTGGAAACTGCCGGGCAGTTTCTTACCCACTGAAGACCAGGGCGAAATCATGGTGCAGTACACGCTGCCGGCCGGGGCGACCGCTGCCCGTACAGCAGAAGTGAATCGCCAGATTGTTGACTGGTTCCTGATTAACGAGAAAGCAAATACCGATGTCATCTTTACCGTTGATGGTTTCAGTTTTAGCGGCAGCGGACAGAACACCGGGATGGCGTTTGTTTCGTTGAAAAACTGGTCTCAACGTAAAGGGGCAGAAAACACCGCCCAGGCTATCGCCCTACGGGCAACCAAAGAGCTGGGCACAATTCGTGATGCCACGGTATTTGCGATGACGCCGCCAGCCGTTGATGGGCTGGGGCAAAGCAATGGTTTTACGTTTGAATTGTTAGCTAACGGTGGAACCGATCGTGAAACACTGCTGCAAATGCGTAATCAGTTGATAGAAAAAGCGAATCAAAGTCCGGAGTTACATTCTGTACGCGCCAATGATTTGCCACAAATGCCGCAATTGCAGGTAGATATTGATAGTAATAAAGCGGTGTCATTAGGGTTGAGTTTGAATGATGTCACCGACACCCTGTCCAGTGCGTGGGGCGGTACTTATGTGAATGACTTTATTGACCGTGGTCGTGTGAAAAAAGTCTACATTCAGGGCGACAGCGAATTTCGTTCCGCGCCGTCAGACTTAGGTAAATGGTTTGTGCGCGGCAGCGATAACGTCATGACACCATTCTCTGCTTTTGCGACCACCCGCTGGCTGTATGGACCGGAAAGACTGGTGCGCTACAACGGCTCGGCAGCCTATGAAATTCAGGGCGAAAACGCGACTGGCTTTAGTTCCGGCGATGCAATGACAAAAATGGAGGAACTGGCAAACAGTCTTCCTGCGGGAACAACCTGGGCCTGGAGTGGTTTGTCATTGCAGGAGAAACTGGCCAGCGGTCAGGCATTAAGTCTGTATGCAGTTTCTATTCTGGTGGTTTTCCTCTGCCTTGCAGCACTGTACGAAAGCTGGTCAGTCCCGTTCTCGGTCATTCTGGTGATCCCTCTGGGGCTTCTTGGCGCGGCGCTGGCGGCCTGGATGCGTGATTTAAACAACGACGTTTACTTCCAGGTAGCGCTATTAACTACTATCGGCTTGTCGTCGAAAAACGCCATTCTGATTGTGGAATTTGCTGAAGCGGCGGTTGCAGAGGGCTATTCCTTGAGTCGTGCGGCATTACGCGCGGCGCAGACTCGTTTACGCCCAATCATCATGACCTCGCTGGCGTTTATTGCGGGGGTAATGCCGCTGGCGATAGCAACCGGCGCAGGGGCGAACAGCCGCATCGCCATTGGTACGGGCATTATTGGCGGCACGCTGACCGCTACATTACTGGCCATTTTCTTCGTTCCTCTGTTTTTTGTACTGGTGAAACGTTTGTTTGCCGGTAAACCGCGCCGTCAGGAGTAAGTTATGTTGCGCCGTTCTCTTATTTTTCTGGTGTTGTTGAGTGCGGGATGTGTCTCGCTCGATCCTCACTACAGTACGCCTGAATCCCCAATCCCGGCGACCTTGCCGGGAGCACAGGGCCAGGGGAAGGCAATCAGCCATGACTGGCAGCAGGTGATCCACGATCCCCGATTGCAGCAGGTAGTAACCATTGCACTGAACAGTAACCGCGATGTGCAAAAAGCGATTGCTGATATTGACTCAGCACGGGCGCTCTATGGGCAAACTAATGCGTCGTTATTTCCGACGGTGAATGCGGCCTTAAGTTCGACTCGCAGTCGTTCGCTGGCGAATGGTACGGGAACAACTGCCGAGGCTGACGGCACGGTGTCCAGTTATACGTTAGATCTGTTTGGTCGTAATCAGAGTTTATCTCGGGCGGCGCGGGAAACCTGGCTTGCCAGTGAATTTACAGCCCAGAACACTCGTTTAACGCTGATTGCTGAAATCAGCACCGCCTGGCTGACACTGGCGGCCGATAACAGCAACCTGGCCCTGGCAAAAGAAACGATGGCCAGTGCAGAAAACTCATTGAAAATTATCCAGCGCCAGCAACAGGTTGGCACGGCGGCAGCGACAGATGTCAGTGAGGCGATGAGTGTTTATCAGCAAGCGCGCGCCAGCGTTGCCAGCTATCAGACACAAGTGATGCAGGATAAAAATGCGCTGAACTTACTGGCAGGTACAACGCTTGCGGAAAATCTGCTACCGGGAACACTGGAAAGCCTGCCGGAACAAATGATAAGTCTGGTTCCTGCGGGAGTATCATCTGATGTTCTGCTGCGTCGCCCGGATATCCAGGAAGCGGAACATAATTTGAAGAGCGCCAATGCAGATATTGGCGCGGCGCGGGCTAACTTTTTCCCGACGATTTCGCTGACTGCCAGTGCCGGTGTGGGCAGTGACGCATTGTCGTCGTTGTTCAGCCACGGAATGCAGATCTGGTCATTTGCACCATCGGTCACATTACCGCTGTTCACTGGCGGAAGTAATCTGGCGCAGCTTCGTTACGCAGAAGCACAAAAGCGTGGGCTCATTGCCACCTATGAAAAAACCGTTCAGAGCGCATTTAAAGATGTCGCTAACGCACTGGCGCGGCGGACCACGCTTGAAGAGCAACTGGATGCACAGCGCCAGTATGTTAAAGCTGAGCAACAAACGGTCGATGTTGGCTTGCGTCGCTATCAGGCGGGTGTTGGTGATTACCTGACCGTGTTGACGGCGCAGCGCAGCTTGTGGAGCGCACAGCAGGAGCTGCTGGCACTGCAACTGACTGATTTTACAAACCGAATCACGCTCTGGCAGTCGCTGGGCGGCGGCATGTCATCACTCAAGTAAGGAATAATATGGCTAGAGTCTCTCTTTCATGGGCATTGATTCTTGGTCTTTTAGCCGGTATCGGCCCGATGTGTACCGATCTTTATTTGCCGGCTTTGCTGGAGATGTCTGAGCAACTGGCGGCAACCACGACCATAACGCAATTAACCCTGACTGCATCACTGATCGGTCTTGGCGTCGGACAACTGTTATTTGGCCCTCTGAGCGACAAAATAGGGCGTAAACGTCCGTTAATCTTGTCGTTGCTATTGTTTATTGTTTCTTCCATTTTGTGCGCGACAACGAACAATATTTACTGGCTGGTGGTCTGGCGTTTTATTCAAGGGATCGCGGGGGCGGGTGGTTCGGTGCTCTCTCGTTCTATTGCTCGTGACAAATATCAGGGAGTAACGTTGACCCAGTTTTTTGCGCTGTTAATGACGGTGAATGGCCTGGCACCGGTGTTGTCGCCAGTGCTGGGCGGGTACATTGTTAGCACTTTTGACTGGCGCACTTTATTCTGGGTAATGGCTGAAATTAGCACCGTACTGTTGCTGGGCTGCCTGTTATTTATTAATGAGACCTTGCCAGAAAATAAAAGGGGCTCATCATTGCTATTAACCGGACGAAGCGTGGTGCAGAACCGCCTTTTTATGCGCTTTTGCCTGATTCAAAGTTTTATGCTGGCCGGTTTGTTTGCGTATATCGGCTCTTCGTCGTTCGTGTTGCAGAAGGAATTTGGCTTTAGTCCAATGCAATTTAGCCTGGTGTTTGGCCTTAACGGCATCGGACTTATCATTGCTTCATGGATCTTCTCGCGCCTGGCGCGACGGATTAACGCGATGACATTGTTGCGAGGTGGCCTGATAGCGGCAATTTTGTGTGCATTGCTCACGGTCTTATGCGCATGGGTACAATTGCCCATTCCGGCACTGGTGGCATTATTTTTCACCATCGCATTTTGTAGCGGCATCGGCACTGTTGGCGGGGCAGAGGCTATGAGTGCAGTAGGGACGCAGGAATCTGGAACGGCGTCTGCGTTGATGGGGATGAGCATGTTTGTCTTCGGCGGTATAGCCGCGCCATTGTCGGGAATTGGCGGAGAAACACTGTTAAAAATGAGTCTGGCAATTACGGTGTGTTATACGCTGGCATTGCTGGTTGCTCTCACCAGAATCGACAATCAAAAGTAATGAACACCTCATCCTGAGGGGGGCCCTGTCAGGATGAGGTGCAAAACACTAACGGTCCTTACGCCACGCATCCGCCGTCAATGCCTCGCCAAAATGACCGGCAATCAGTCGTTTAGTGAGGTCGTGCAGCGGAGAGGCGAGCACATCCGCAGTACTACCTCGCTCGACAACCTCGCCCTGATGCATCACCAGCACCTGGTCGCTAATGTGCTTCATCATTCCGATATGCTGGGTAACATAAATATACGAAATGCCCTGTTTTTCCTGTAACTCCAGCATCAGATTAATCAACTGCGAACGCATCGACATATCCAGTGAGGCGAGGGCTTCATCGGCAATAATCACTTTTGGGCGCAATATCAGCGCGCGCGCCAGACCCAGACGCTGTTTTTGCCCGGGTGCTAACATATGCGGATAGTAACTGACGTGATCCGGTAGCAGCCCAACCATCCGCATCGTTTCAATAATCTGTTTGCGACGCTGTTCAGGTTCCAGATCGGTGTTCAGACGCAGTGGAAAATCCAGAATTTGCGAGATACGTTGACGGGGATTCAACGAGGTCGAAGGATCCTGAAAAATCATGCGAATACGCTGACTGCGGAAGGAATAATCGCCAAAATGCAGCGGATGATCGTCAATCAATAACTCGCCGCTGGTAGGTTCTATCATTCCCGCCAGCATTTTTGCCAGCGTGGATTTACCAGAACCATTCTCGCCAATGATCGCCAGTGTCTGGCCTTCACGTAGCGTAAAGCTCAAGGGTTTTACCGCTTCTACGGTCTGACGACGAAACCAGCCGGTCCGGTAGCGGAACGTTTTACTTAAATTACGCACTTCAAGCAGCGTTTCGATCATCTCACTCTTTCTCCATGTTCAGCGGGAAATGACAGGCATAGAGATGATTTTTCGCCCCCGTCAAACGTGGCGTCACAATGCATTCTCGTTGTGCATACGGGCAACGCGGCCCCAGACGACACCCAATCGGTAACTGTTCCAGCAGTGGGATAGCGCCGGGCAGCGTATTGAGGCGACTTTTATGCGGCATCGCGCTGCCGAAGTCTGGTATCGCGCGGATCAGCGCCTGGGTATAAGGATGGTGTGGCATCGTCACCAACTCTTTACTCGGCGCGGTTTCCACCGTTTGACCGCAGTAAAGCACGTTAATTTTATCCGCCCATTGGCTAAGCATTTGTAAGTCATGGCTGATAAGCAAAATAGTGGTATTGCTGTTTTGGTTGAGACGCGTCAGCAGGCGAAAGATTTGCGCCTGGGTTGTTGGCTCCATTGAGTTTGTCGGTTCGTCAGCAATCAGCAGACGCGGTTGATTCGCCAGTGCAATGGCTATCATCACTTTCTGACATTCACCTTCGGTCAACTCATAGGGAAAACTGCGCATCGCATCTTTGTGATCTTTAATCCCCACGCGGTGCAGCAGTTCAATGGCACGGCGTTTGCGCCAGCCAAAACGCTGCCACCAACGGCCTTTATAGGTCCAGGCTGGGATGTTTTGCATCAACTGGCGACCCACACGTTCTGAAGGGTCAAGACACGACTGCGGTTCCTGGAAAATCATCGACACGTTGTGACCAACCAGCTTGCGCCGTTCGCGTGCGGAGAGACGCAGCAAATCGATATCATCAAAACGCATACGATCAGCTGTAACACGCCAGTTATCTTTATTCACCCCACAAATTGCTTTCGCAATCAAACTTTTGCCGGAACCTGATTCGCCAACAAGACCGCGGATTTCACCTTCGGTTAAGGTCATACTTACGCGGTCGACGGCTTTAACCCACTCATCACCGGTTTTAAATTCAATGGTCAGGTTACGAATATCGAGTAATGGCATTATTCCACCCCCGCAATAATTGCACGACGGACACCGTCGCCAAGGAGGTTAACCAACAGCACGCTAATCATAATTGCCGCACCTGGCAGCATGACAGTCCACGGGGCGACATAAATCAGTTCCAGCGCATCACCGAGCATCGCTCCCCATTCAGGCGAGGGGAGTTGTGCGCCGAGATCGAGAAAGCCCAGCGCGGCGATATCGAGAATTGCCATCGACAGTGCGCGGGTGATCTCGGTGACCAGCCCGGCGGTGATGTTTGGCATCACAGCAAACCAGAGAATATTCAGCGTTGATGCGCCATCCAGACGGGCGGCGATAACGTACTCTTTTTCCAGTTCGTCATGCACCATGCTGTAAATCGAACGTACCATACGAGGCAGCAGCGCCAGCCAGACGGCAAACATGGCGTGCGACAAACTCGGTCCGGCAAACGCTACAACGATAATTGCCAGCAGTAGGGAAGGGATCGCCAGTAAGGTATCCAGAATATGGTTAAGCACCGCTGAGCGTAGGCCGTGCGTCGCCCCGGCGAAGGTGCCCAGTACCAGGCCACAGATCGTCGCGGCAAGCGTCACCACAAATGCGCCACCTACGGTTGGCGCAGCTCCGCTCAGTAAACGGCTTAAAACATCGCGTCCGAGGTCGTCAGTCCCCAGGAAGAAAGAAACTTCGCCATAGCGCGACCATGACGGCGGCAATAATTGATAACCGAGAAATTGTTGGTCGATGCCGTAAGGCGCAAACCAGCCGCCAAAAATACACAGTACAGCCAGTCCCGCGCAGCCGTACAGACCGACCATCGCAGAGGCGTCACTATAAAATTTGCGCCAGGCGGTACGCAGCGTGCCCGGCGGGCGCTTTTCGCTGTATACGCTATCGTAAGGCATACCATTCCTTATGTTTCAGAGGGTTAGCCATGGCACCCAAAATATCAGAAATCACGTTAACAATAATGACCAGTGAGCCACACACCATCACTCCGGCGGAAATGGCCGCGTAATCTTGCTGGCGGATGGCGTTAATTAACCAGCGCCCTAAACCCGGCCAGCTAAAAACCATTTCGGTGATCATCGCCAGCGTCAGCATGGTAGAAAACTGTAAGCCCAGGCGAGGAATAACCGGAGGTAACGCGTTATGCAGAACGTGGCGACGCAAAATAGTAAAGCGCGACAAACCGCGGGTCGCCGCTGCTTTAACATAGTTCTGGTCATACACTTCGATAGTGCTGATACGCATCAGTCGGATCACTTCAGTTGTTGGCGCAACCGACAGGGTGATAACGGGCAATATCATATGGCGGATTGCGCTCATGACCATTTCATCCCGCCATGGTGAGTCCGAAAGCCAGGCATCAATCAACGCAAAACCGGTAATCGGTTTCACTTCGTAGAGCAGATCGAAACGCCCTGAAACGGGCAACCAACCTAGCGTGAGTGAACAAAACAGCGTCAACAGAAGCGCCAGCCAGAACACCGGGATGGAAAAACCCAGTAAGGCGATGGCGTTGATCAAGTTATCCTGCCACTTATGGCGCGTAATCCCGGCAATCATCCCCACGGGGATCCCGACAATCAACGCAAATCCGAAAGCGAGGATGCACAACTCCATTGTTGCCGGAAAGACTTCTTTTAACTGTTCGGCAATCGGCTGACCGTTAATGCTGGAAACACCAAAATCCCAATGGATCAGGCCGTTAAACCAGAACACCCAGGCATTCCACAGTGACGCACCTTGTAACGGCGCATGTGGGGTGAAATAGCTCAAGCTAAAGCCAACGAACGTCAGCAGGAACAAGGTGACAATCAATAACAAAATGCGGCGTAAGGTGAAGATAATCATGGTTTTTTCACCTCATCCTGTTTCTCGCGATACACACCAGCAAAGGAGGCGTTACCAAACGGGCTAAGAACCAGCCCTTTGATATCGTAACGGTAGGCTTGCAAGCGCAATGACGACGCCAGCGGCAAAATGGGTAATTCCTGCGCCAGAATACTTTGCGCTTCGTCATAGGCTTCAATACGCGCCGCCAGCTGCTGCGAGGAGAGCGCCTTACGCAACACGCTGTCGAATTTCGGATCGCACCAGTGGGCGAGGTTGGTCTGGGAATGTATTGCTGCGCAGCTCAGTAGCGGACGAAAGAAACTGTCCGGATCGTTACTGTCTGTCGCCCAACCGGATAACGTCAGATCATGGCTCATATCCATCAACCGCGCCTCCTGAAAACGACCTTCTACCGGCACAATCACCACTTTTACGCCAACCTGCGCCATATCCGCCTGAATCAGTTCGGCGGTTTTCAGTGGGCTGGGGTTCCACGCCTGCGAACGTGTGGGCACCCAAAGTTTCAGCGTTAAGTTTTCCAGCCCTAACGCCTTCAACTGTTCGCGCGATTTCGCCGGATTGTATTCAGTAATTTTAGCCTCGTTGTCATAGGCCCACGAGGCGCGCGGTAAAATAGAGGCCGCCGTTTCAGCCGTACCATAATAGATGGATTGCATCAGGCGTTGGTTATTGATCGCCAGAGCCAGCGCATGGCGCACGGCGGCATTATTAAGCGGCGGTTTGGCGGTGTTAAATGCCAGATAGGCGACATTCATCCCCGGACGCAGCGTTAAACGCAAGCGCGGATCGTCACGCAAAATAGATAGCTGGCTGGCAGCAGGCCAGGCCAGAACGTCGCACTCCCCGGTCAGGAGTTTCGACAGACGTCCGGTACCGCCGGAGCCTAAATCCACCACCACCTGCGGCATTAACGGTTTGCCGCGCCAGAAGTCATCATGACGTTGTAGGCGAATAAATTGCCCGGCGCGGTATTCCGATAACTGATACGGTCCAGTGCCAACCGGTTGACGGTCGAGTTGCTCCTGGCGATCTTCTTTCTCTAACTTCCCGGCATATTCTGCCGACATGACCGATGCATAATGGGTCGCCAGGTGCCACAAAAAAGAAGCATCCGGCTGGGCGAGTCGGAACTCAACGGTATGATTATCCAGTTTGCGGACGCTTTTCACGTTATCGGCAAATTGCAGGCTGTCGAAGTAGGGAAAGTTGCTGCCGTTGACGTTATGCCACGGGTTGTTGCGGTCAAAAATTCGCTGGAAGGTAAACACCACATCGTCGGCATTCATTTTACGAGTGGGAGTAAACCAGTCGGTTTTTTGAAACGGAACATCGCGACGCAGGTGGAAGCGATAGGTCGCGCCGTTGTCGAGCACTTCCCAGCTTTCGGCAAGTTCCGGCATCAGGCGATAGGTATAGGGATCGACATCCAGGAGTCGATCATAAAACTGGGCGGCAAGGGTATCGACAATTAACCCACTGCTCGCTTTGGATGGGTTAAAGGTGTTGACTTGCCCGCTGACGCAATAGACAAAACCGCTGTCGCGGATATCAGCATGCGGGGGGGATTCAGGCGCGGCGATTGCCTGACCACTCACAAGTCCAGCAATCACCAAAAGAGACGATAATACCTGGCGCATAATATTAAGAGATTTTATGTAAAGAGGCTATCTTACTAATATTTAATGACATTTGCCATTACCGTTTGTGTTCAGGGGTCGTAATGAGGGCCGTGTGGTTGGTCGTTGAACAGGTGACGTCGCCATCTGTTCAACATTCGTACCCGTGATTTCTCTATAACTATAACTCACAGAACAACTTAGCGAGGAGCAGAGCGGTACGATCGTGAGAAACCCATTAAAGCACGCTGCAGTGCGTGTCATTTTTAGCCGGATGCGGCGTGAACGCTTTATCCGGGCAACGATACTGACCGAGCGTCCGCAATGAAATAATTACTCATTACCCCATTGATTCAAAAACTCTGCGATCTCATCAATGCGTACGGGATTAATCCCCGCTTCAGCAGCCATTTCATGTTGGGCTTCTTCGCTGATCTCTTCATTGTTCATCAAACGGGTGAGCAGTAACTGGAAGTAGTGGGCCAGCGGTGTGCGTTCAGCGTCTGCGACAGGCTCTGCGCATTCGGTCGCGTACTCATCGGCAATATCAAAATATTTTAGCGGGATATCGTGGTTCATTATTTGCCCCTGGGGTTAATGCGCTAAGCATAAGGGCGGATGATAGCACTCGTGATCCGGGTCATACATCTTTTTATAGTTAATGGCGCGGCGCATTACCCTCAGGCAGGATAATGCGCCGCGCATCCGACTATTACGTTTCGCTCACCGGCGTTCTGTCACCATCATACAACGGCACTTTGCGATAGCGGCGGATCAGATACCACAAATATGCGCCGCCTAATGAAGCCCATACCAGACCGAGTGTCAGTGACGTTGACTCGAGGTTAACCCACAGCACGCCCACCGTCAGCGCGCCAACCAGCGGCATCAGCAAATAGTGAAAGTGTTCCTTCCAGCTTTTATTCATGCCTTTACGCCGCCAGAAGTGATTAAACACCGACAGGTTAACGAAGGTGAACGCCACCAACGCGCCGAAGTTAATCAGTGCCGTGGCAGTGACTAAATCAAAGAACAGCGCTGACAACGCGACAATCCCGACCATAATGACATTCAATGCCGGAGTCCGCCATTTCGGGTGCACATAGCCAAACACGCGTTCCGGAAACACATTGTCGCGCCCCATCACATACAGCAGACGCGACACGCTGGCATGTGACGCCAGGCCAGACGCTAACGTGTTCACAAACGTCGTGCAGAGGAAAATCGACTGGAACAACTTGCCGCCAACGTACAGTGCGATTTCCGGCAGTGCGGCGTCCGGATCTTTAAAGCGGCTGATATCCGGGAAGAACAGCTGCATAAAGAACGACGCCGCGATAAAGATAACGCCGCCGTATACCGCCGTCAGGAAGATGGCTTTCGGAATAACACGCGCGGCGTCCGGCGTCTCTTCCGAAAGCGTGGTCACCGCATCGAAACCGAGGAACGAGAAACAGACAATCGTCGCCCCGGTAATAATCGGGATCAGGTGCGCGTTCTCGCTGATAAACGGCTGAAGTGACCAGACGGTGCCAACGCCTTCTCCTTTATGTAGTCCCTGAACCACCAGGAAGATAAACACCACCATGATGGAGATTTGCACCAGTACAAACAAGGTATTGAAGTTAGCGACCAGGTTGACGCTCTTCAGATTCGCGGCGGTTAAAATGGCGACGAAGGTTACCACCCACACCCACGGCGGCACTTCCGGGAAGAGGGCGGAGAGATAGATTTTCGCCAACAAAACGTTGATCATCGGCAAAAAGAGATAATCCAGCAGCGATGACCAGCCGACCATAAATCCGACGTGCGGGTTAATCGACTTTTGCGCGTAGGTATAGGCCGAACCGGCCTCCGGAAACTGGCGAACCAGTTTGCCGTAGCTGATCGCGGTAAACAGCACACCCGCCAGCGCCAGCAAATAGGACGCCGGAACGTGACCGTCGCTAATGCCGGAAACAATGCCAAAGGTATCGAACACAGTCATCGGCGTGAGATAGGCCAGACCCATCATCACCACCTGCCACAATTTCAGTGATTTTCGCAGACGGGTTTTGCCGGGTTGCGCAGCAATATTCAGTGGTGAATTAATAGCCATAATTGCTGCCTCCCCTGCGTAATAAGGTTTGCGGTCGTGTTGACCTGAAATCAAACCTGTTTAGCAAGGGAAGCAAAGGGGGCGGAGTCCAGTCAGTCGCAGGAGGGGCGCATACGCAGCCTCCCTCGCCATGCGGGGATTTAATCATCGGCATCATCTCATTTCCTCGTCACAGTCTTAATCGTTAACGGAAGCCCGTTGCCGCCTGCGCTCCATAACGCGACATCCGGGAAATGTCTGGATTACCAGCAAATGTCAGGCCAGGCTCCGCTCAGGCCGGTGATACATACCCCGCAAGGGGTCACTACGCGTTTTTCAACATCCACTCAATTTCGGTTTCTGTGATGAGGCGCTCAAACTGCAACAGCTCATCATTCTTACAGGCGTGATACACATGGCAGAAACGCTCGCCCAGATAGTGGCGCAGGTCGTCGTTTTGCATAAACTCCCACAGCGCATCGCTCTGACGAATCGGGAAGGGTAAGCCTTCCTGTTCCAGCCCGTTGCCTTCGACTTCTTCCTGTAATGGCAGTTCGTTATCAAGGCCATGCAAAATACCGGCAAAAATCGCTGCCATCACCAAATACGGGTTGGCATCGGCACCCGCCACGCGATATTCCACGCGGTGATTATGGCGATCGCCGCAGGGAATACGCAGGGCGACGGTGCGGTTGTTATGGCCCCACGACGCCTGCGTCGGTACATACATCCCCGGCTGGAAGCGGCGATACGAGTTCACGTTTGGTGCCAGCAACGCCATTGATGACGGCATCAGGTCAATCATCCCGGCGAGCATCTTTTTCAGCAGCGGCGAATCTTCGCCTTCCGCGTCAGAAAGCACGTTCTCGCCACGATTATTTTGCATACTGATATGGATATGCATCCCGCTGCCCGCGTGCTCTTCATACGGCTTCGCCATAAAAGTGGCGTGCATCTTATGCTTTTCTGCCATCAGACGCACCAGGCGTTTTAGTGCCAGCGCATCATCGCAAGCTTCCAGCACGTTATCGGTATGGTAAAGATTGATTTCAAACTGACCTGGCGAGGCCTCGGCGACCGCGCCATCTGCCGGAATCAGCTGTAACTGCGCCAGCTCATCAATATCATTGAGCACGTCGGCGAAGTGGTTGAGGTTATCAACGGAGTAAACCTGACTTTGTGTATTGCGGTCATCGGTGCCGGGCGCGCAGGGCGGTTGCAGATACCCTTCAGCGTCGCGCTGGCGATCCAGTAAATAGAACTCCAGCTCTACCGCTACGACCGGGAACAAGCCGCGCTGGCGTAGCTGCTGCCACAGGCGGTTGAGAACGTTCCGTGGCTCAACGTCAAAGGGAGCGCCATCTTCATCGACCATGGTCAGGAGCATCTGACCGATAAACTCAGGATCTGCAGCAGAAGGGGTTAAGGAACCGAGAACAGGAACACAGGTACGATCCGGCTCGCCCATTTCCTGACCCAGGCCCGCTTCTTCTACTACGTTGCCCAGAATATCCATTGCAAACACCGAGGCCGGGAAATAACACCCTTTCTCCAGCTTCTTCAGACTTGAAACAGGAATACGTTTCCCGCGAAAACAACCATTCAGATCGGTAAGTAAAACATCAACATATTGCGTATTTGGGTAGCGCTCCAGGTAGCGTTTCACTTCCTGCGTAAAGGCGCTACCCCGCCTCTCTTCTGACTGCTGAACAAAGTTTTCTACTTCAACGATATTGGTTTCCATGATTCTTCGCCTTTGGTTTGTTTTCCGCTCGTTATCAAAACGTAAAATATAATGACCACTCTTCGAATCTGTATGCAAACTAAATGTTTGTCAAATGTTAAATTGAGTTTGCAAAAATGAAAACCCACTGCTAGATTGAAAAAATATTGAACATAAAGGTCATTTAAAGCGCAGTAATGGCGATAATTTAGTCCACTTTGTGAGATTGAGCATGGAAAATATAATGAACAATCCGGTTATCGGTGTCGTAATGTGCAGGAACAGGCTTAAGGGTCATGCGACCCAGACTCTGCAAGAAAAGTACCTGAATGCCATCATCCACGCAGGCGGCTTGCCAATTGCGCTGCCACATGCGCTGGCGGAACCGTCATTACTTGAACAACTTTTGCCGAAACTCGATGGTATTTATCTTCCTGGTAGTCCCAGCAATGTGCAGCCGCACCTATATGGTGAAAACGGCGATGAGCCTGACGCCGATCCCGGGCGTGATCTTCTGAGCATGGCGTTAATTAATGCCGCACTCGAAAGGCGCATCCCCATTTTCGCCATCTGCCGGGGTTTACAGGAACTGGTGGTGGCAACCGGTGGTTCGTTGCATCGCAAGCTGTGCGAACAGCCTGAATTGCTGGAACATCGGGAAGATCCCGAACTGCCGGTGGAACAGCAATATGCACCGTCGCATGAAGTTCAGGTTGAAGAGGGGGGATTACTGTCTGAGTTGTTACCTGAATGTAGCAACTTTTGGGTAAACTCTCTGCATGGACAAGGGGCGAAGGTCGTTAGCCCACGGTTGCGTGTTGAAGCTCGCTCGCCGGATGGCTTAGTTGAGGCGGTTAGCGTCATCAATCATCCTTTTGCGCTGGGCGTACAGTGGCACCCGGAATGGAACAGTAGCGAGTACGCGCTTTCGCGTATATTGTTCGAGGGCTTTATCACCGCTTGTCAGCACCATATCGCTGAAAAACAGCGACTCTGACCACTACAGTTTAAGGAAATGCAAATATGAGTGATGAGGGACTGGCGCCAGGAAAACGCTTGTCGGAAATCCGCCAGCAGCAGGGGCTTTCACAACGTCGTGCCGCCGAACTCTCCGGGCTGACTCACAGTGCTATCAGTACGATAGAACAAGATAAAGTCAGCCCTGCCATCAGTACGCTGCAAAAGCTGCTGAAGGTGTATGGTCTGTCACTCTCGGAATTCTTTTCCGAGCCGGAAAAACCTGATGAACCGCAGGTCGTCATTAATCAGGACGACTTAATTGAAATGGGTAGTCAGGGTGTGTCGATGAAGTTGGTGCATAACGGTAACCCGAATCGTACGCTGGCGATGATATTTGAAACGTACCAGCCAGGCACAACCACTGGGGAAAGAATTAAGCATCAGGGTGAGGAAATAGGCACTGTACTGGAAGGTGAAATCGTTCTGACGATTAATGGTCAGGATTATCACCTTGTCGCGGGGCAAAGTTATGCCATTAATACCGGCATTCCGCACAGTTTCAGTAATACGTCGGCAGGCATTTGCCGAATTATCAGCGCCCATACGCCCACCACGTTTTAATCTTTTTGTTCTGTAAGCCGGGTAAGCGCAATGCGCCCGGCAATCCATAAAGAATGTCGCCGGAAATAAACGGGCTTATCGCTCGGGGATCTCTGCGCCCTGACGTTCACAAATTGCATATATCTGATAGACGTGAAACAGGAGTCATAATGAATTTTCATCATCTGGCTTACTGGCAGGATAAAGCGTTAAGTCTCGCCATTGAAACCCGCTTATTTATTAACGGTGAATATACTGCTGCGGCGGAAAATGAAACTTTTGAAACCGTTGATCCGGTCACCCAGGCACCGCTGGCGAAAATTGCCCGCGGCAAGAGCGTCGATATCGACCGTGCGGTGAGCGCAGCACGCGGCGTATTTGAACGCGGTGACTGGTCACTCTCTTCTCCGGCAAAACGTAAAGCGGTACTGAATAAACTCGCCGATTTAATTGAAGCCAACGCCGAAGAGCTGGCACTGCTGGAAACTCTCGACACCGGCAAACCGATTCGTCACAGTCTGCGTGATGATATTCCCGGCGCGGCGCGCGCCATTCGCTGGTACGCCGAAGCGATCGACAAAGTGTATGGCGAAGTGGCGACCACCAGTAGCCATGAGCTGGCGATGATCGTGCGTGAACCAGTCGGCGTGATTGCTGCCATTGTGCCGTGGAACTTCCCGCTGCTGCTGACCTGCTGGAAACTCGGCCCGGCGCTGGCGGCGGGAAACAGCGTGATTCTAAAACCGTCTGAAAAATCACCGCTCAGTGCGATTCGTCTCGCCGGGCTGGCGAAAGAAGCAGGTCTGCCGGATGGCGTGTTGAACGTGGTGACGGGTTTTGGTCATGAAGCGGGGCAGGCGCTGTCGCGTCATAACGATATCGATGCCATCGCCTTTACCGGTTCGACCCGTACCGGCAAACAGCTGCTGAAAGATGCAGGCGACAGCAACATGAAACGCGTCTGGCTGGAAGCGGGCGGCAAAAGCGCCAACATCGTTTTCGCTGACTGCCCGGATCTGCAAAAAGCCGCGAGTGCCACCGCTGCAGGTATCTTCTATAACCAGGGCCAGGTGTGCATCGCCGGAACGCGTTTGTTGCTGGAAGAGAGCATTGCCGATGAGTTCTTAGCCCTGTTAAAACAGCAGGCGCAAAACTGGCAGCCGGGCCATCCACTTGATCCCGCAACCACCATGGGCACCTTAATCGACTGCGCTCACGCCGACTCGGTGCATAGCTTTATTCGCGAAGGCGAAGGTAAAGGGCAACTGCTGCTGGATGGTCGTAATGCCGAACTGGCTGCGGCCATCGGCCCGACCATCTTTGTGGATGTCGACCCGAATGCGTCCTTAAGCCGCGAAGAGATTTTCGGCCCGGTGCTGGTGGTCACGCGTTTCACATCAGAAGAGCAGGCGCTACAGCTTGCCAACGACAGCCAGTACGGCCTGGGCGCGGCGGTGTGGACGCGCGACCTCTCCCGCGCGCACCGCATGAGCCGCCGCCTGAAAGCCGGTTCCGTCTTCGTCAATAACTACAACGACGGCGATATGACCGTGCCGTTTGGCGGTTATAAGCAGAGCGGCAACGGTCGCGATAAATCCCTGCATGCCCTTGAAAAATTCACCGAACTGAAAACCATCTGGATAAGCCTGGAGGCCTGAAATGACCGAACATACCAGCAGTTATTACGCCGCCAGTGCGAATAAATACGCGCCATTCGACACGCTGAATGAGTCGATTTCCTGCGATGTTTGCGTGGTCGGCGGCGGCTATACCGGGCTTTCCTCCGCGCTGCATCTGGCAGAGGCGGGCTTTGACGTGGTGGTTCTTGAAGCCTCACGTATCGGCTTCGGCGCAAGCGGACGCAACGGCGGGCAGCTTGTGAACTCCTACAGCCGCGACATCGACGTGATCGAAAAAAGCTACGGCATGGATACCGCCCGTATGCTCGGCAGCATGATGTTTGAAGGCGGCGAGATCATCCGCGAACGTATCAAACGTTATCAGATTGACTGCGACTATCGCCCCGGCGGCCTGTTTGTGGCGATGAATGATAAACAACTCGCCACACTCGAAGAGCAGAAAGAGAACTGGGAACGCTACGGCAATAAACAGCTGGAGCTGCTGGACGCCAACGCTATTCGCCGCGAGGTCGCCAGCGATCGCTACACTGGTGCGCTGCTGGATCACAGCGGTGGGCATATTCATCCGCTAAACCTCGCCATTGGTGAAGCCGATGCCATTCGCCTGAACGGCGGGCGCGTGTATGAGCTTTCCGCCGTGACGCAGATCCAGCACACCACGCCAGCCGTGGTGCGGACTGCCAATGGTCAGGTGACGGCGAAGTATGTGATTGTCGCCGGGAATGCGTATCTGGGCGATAAAGTAGAGCCGGAACTGGCGAAACGCAGCATGCCGTGCGGCACGCAGGTGATCACCACCGAGCGGCTGTCGGAAGATTTAGCCCGTTCGCTGATCCCGAAAAACTACTGTGTGGAAGACTGTAACTATCTTCTTGATTACTACCGCCTGACTGCCGATAACCGCCTGCTGTACGGCGGCGGCGTGGTCTACGGCGCGCGCGACCCGGATGACGTTGAGCGTCTTGTTGTGCCGAAACTGCTGAAAACCTTCCCGCAGCTGAAGGGCGTGAAAATTGATTACCGCTGGACGGGCAACTTCCTGCTGACCTTGTCGCGCATGCCGCAGTTCGGTCGCCTTGATACCAACATCTACTACATGCAGGGCTACAGCGGTCACGGCGTTACCTGTACCCATCTCGCCGGGCGTCTGATTGCCGAACTGCTGCGCGGTGACGCCGAACGCTTCGACGCCTTCGCCAATCTGCCGCATTACCCGTTCCCCGGCGGGCGCACGCTGCGCGTGCCATTTACCGCGATGGGCGCGGCTTATTACAGCCTGCGCGATCGTCTGGGTGTTTAATTTCCGATTAACAGTGAAGAGTCAAAAGGTGTGAAACATGAGCAACAATGAATTCCATCAGCGTCGTCTTTCTGCTACCCCACGCGGGGTTGGCGTGATGTGTAACTTCTTCGCCCAGTCGGCAGAAAACGCCACGCTGAAGGATGTAGAGGGCAACGAATATATCGATTTCGCCGCAGGCATTGCGGTGCTGAATACCGGGCATCGCCACCCTGATCTGGTCGCGGCGGTGGAGCAGCAATTGCAACAGTTTACCCACACGGCGTATCAGATTGTGCCCTATGAAAGCTACGTCACCCTGGCGGAGAAAATCAACGCCCTTGCCCCGGTGAGCGGGCAGGCTAAAACTGCGTTCTTCACCACCGGTGCGGAAGCGGTGGAGAACGCGGTGAAAATCGCCCGCGCCCATACCGGACGCCCTGGCGTGATTGCGTTTAGCGGCGGCTTCCACGGTCGTACATATATGACCATGGCGCTGACCGGAAAGGTCGCGCCGTACAAAATCGGCTTCGGCCCGTTCCCCGGTTCGGTGTATCACGTACCTTATCCGTCAGATTTACATGGCGTTTCAACGCAGGACTCCCTCGATGCCATCGAACGCTTGTTTAAATCGGACATTGAAGCGAAGCAGGTGGCGGCGATTATTTTCGAACCGGTGCAGGGCGAAGGCGGTTTCAACGTTGCGCCAAAAGAGCTGGTTGCCGCCATTCGCCGCCTGTGCGACGAGCACGGTATTGTGATGATTGCCGATGAAGTGCAAAGCGGCTTTGCGCGTACCGGTAAACTGTTTGCCATGGATCACTACGCCGATAAGCCGGACTTAATGACGATGGCGAAAAGCCTCGCGGGCGGGATGCCGCTTTCGGGCGTGGTCGGTAACGCGAATATTATGGACGCGCCCGCGCCGGGCGGGCTTGGTGGTACCTACGCCGGGAACCCGCTGGCGGTGGCTGCCGCGCACGCGGTGCTCAACATTATCGACAAAGAATCACTCTGTGAACGCGCTAATCAACTGGGCCAGCGTCTGACAAATACGTTGATTGATGCCAAAGAAAGCGTTCCGGCCATCGCGGCGGTACGCGGTCTGGGGTCGATGATTGCGGCAGAGTTTAACGATCCGCAAACGGGCGAGCCGTCAGCGGCGATTGCACAGAAAATCCAGCAACGCGCGCTGGAGCAGGGGCTGCTCCTGCTGACCTGTGGCGCGTACGGCAACGTGATTCGTTTCCTGTACCCGCTGACCATCCCGGACGCGCAGTTCGATGCGGCAATGAAAATATTGCAGGATGCGCTGCGCTTATCAGGCCTGTAAACGACGTATTGATTATGTATGCCGGATAAGGCGTTCACGCCGCATCCGGCAAGTTGTATTGCCCAACTTCGCTAAATCTGGTGCTTTTTCAACAACGCGCGGAACTGATGATAGGTTAACCCCAGTAATTCAGCCGCGCGCTTCTGGTTATATTTCCCTTGTTGCAAACTGAGTTGCAGTAACTCTTTTTCCTGCTGCATCTGAAACTCACGTAAATCCAGCGGCAGCGTTGGAAGCGAGGTGGTTTCTGAAACGGCGATAGCGTCTTCAGGCGGACGCCGTTTAAAAGGATCAATAATAATGTCATCAAGCGGATAATCGCTGGTGCCGTGGCGATACACCGAACGTTCCACCACGTTTTTCAATTCACGAATATTTCCCGGCCAGCGATAATTCAGCAATGTTTCTCTGGCGTGCTCGGTAAAACCCGGGAACAGAGGCAGCTTGATTTCCCGACACATCTGGATGGCAAAGTGTTCTGCCATCAACATAATGTCGCTTTCACGCTCGCGCAGTGGTGGCAGTTGCACAACATCAAAAGCCAGCCGGTCGAGCAGGTCAGCGCGAAAAGTCCCTTCATTGACCATCGCCGGGAGATCGGCATTCGTCGCGCATACCAGCCGCACATTCACCTGCAATGGCTGGCTGCCGCCAACGCGCTCCAGTTCACCGTACTCAATCACGCGCAATAATTTTTCTTGCACCATCATCGGTGCCGTAGCGAGTTCATCAAGAAATAGCGTACCGCCGTCGGCACGTTCAAATCTCCCTGGATGACGTTTTTGCGCACCGGTAAACGCGCCCGCTTCGTGACCAAACAGTTCGGAATCCAGCAGATTTTCATTTAACGCCGCGCAGTTAAGGGAAATAAACGGCCCCTGCCAACGGGAGGAGAGATAATGCAGACGGCTGGCAATCAGCTCTTTACCTGTGCCGCGCTCGCCGATGATGAGCACCGGTTTGTCCAGCGGTGCGAGATGCGAAACCTGTTCCAGCACTTCGAGAAAGCTGTTCGCCTCACCGAGTAAATTATCTTTGTATTCTGCCATGATGAAATTCGCCACTTGTTAGTGTAATTCGCTAACTCATCCTGGCATGTTGCTGTTGATTCTTCAATCAGATCTTTATAAATCAAAAAGATAAAAAATTGGCACGCAAATTGTATTAATAGTTCAGCAGGACAATCCTGAACGCAGAAATCAAGAGGACAACATTATGGGTATTTTTTCTCGCTTTGCCGACATCGTGAATGCCAACATCAACGCTCTGTTAGAGAAAGCGGAAGATCCACAGAAACTGGTGCGTCTGATGATCCAGGAGATGGAAGATACACTGGTTGAAGTACGTTCTACTTCGGCGCGTGCGCTGGCAGAAAAGAAACAGCTGACTCGCCGTATTGAACAAGCGTCGGCGCGTGAAGTTGAATGGCAGGAAAAAGCCGAACTGGCGCTGCTGAAAGAGAGAGAAGATCTGGCGCGTGCGGCGTTAATTGAAAAACAGAAACTGACCGATCTGATTAAGAGCCTGGAACATGAAGTGACGCTGGTGGACGATACGCTGGTGCGTATGAAGAAAGAGATCGGCGAGCTGGAAAACAAATTGAGTGAAACACGCGCTCGCCAGCAGGCATTGATGTTACGCCATCAGGCGGCAAACTCGTCGCGCGATGTGCGTCGTCAGCTGGACAGTGGCAAACTGGATGAAGCAATGGCTCGTTTCGAATCTTTCGAACGTCGAATTGACCAGATGGAAGCGGAAGCAGAAAGCCACAGCTTCGGTAAACAAAAATCGCTGGACGATCAGTTTGCCGAACTGAAAGCCGATGATGCAATCAGCGAGCAACTGGCACAATTAAAAGCCAAAATGAAGCAAGACAATCAATAATAACATCCAGGCGGCGTCCGAACGCGCCGCCGCTCATCGTCTAAGGAGTCCTTATGAGCGCGCTATTTCTGGCTATTCCGTTAACCATTTTTGTGCTGTTTGTTTTACCGATCTGGTTATGGCTGCATTACAGCAATCGTTCTGGTCGCAGTGAATTGTCGCAAAGTGAGCAGCAACGATTAGCGCAACTGGCTGATGAAGCAAAACGGATGCGCGAACGTATTCAGGCACTGGAATCCATTCTTGATGCAGAACATCCGAACTGGAGGGATCGCTAATGGCGGGCATTAATCTCAATAAAAAATTATGGCGTATTCCACAGCAGGGCATGGTACGCGGCGTCTGCGCCGGGATTGCCAACTATTTTGATGTACCGGTAAAACTGGTACGTATCCTGGTGGTGCTGTCGATTTTCTTCGGCCTGGCGCTGTTTACCCTGGTTGCTTACATCATTTTGTCATTTGCGCTTGATCCAATGCCGGACAACATGGCCTTTGGTGAACAACTGCCTTCCAGCAGCGAATTGTTAGATGAAGTCGATCGTGAACTGGCGGCCAGTGAAACGCGCTTACGCGAGATGGAACGTTATGTCACTTCCGACACCTTCACGCTACGTAGTCGTTTCCGTCAACTGTGAGGAAAGATATGAATACTCGCTGGCAACATGCCGGGCAAAAGATGAAGCCTGGTTTCAAATTAGCAGGCAAGCTGGTACTTCTTACTGCACTGCGCTATGGCCCGGCGGGTGTGGCTGGCTGGGCGATAAAATCAGTTGCTCGCCGACCGCTGAAAATGTTGCTGGCCGTGGCGCTGGAACCGCTGTTAAGTCGGGCTGCCAATAAACTGGCGCAGCGTTATAAAAGGTGAGGGGAGTTTCGCAAAAATTGTTAAAGCTAAGGCGTATTATGGATGGCAATTTTCATCCATAGAAGGACGCTTACATGTTTAAAAAAGGCTTACTTGCTCTGACACTGGTGTTTTCACTGCCCGTTTTCGCCGCTGAACACTGGATCGATGTTCGTGTTCCAGAGCAGTATCAGCAAGAGCACGTTCAGGGAGCCATCAATATTCCCCTGAAGGAAGTGAAAGAGCGCATTGCCACCGCCGTTCCGGATAAAAACGACACCGTGAAAGTGTATTGCAATGCCGGACGCCAGTCAGGGCAGGCAAAAGAGATCCTTAGCGAGATGGGATATACCCACGTTGAGAACGCTGGCGGCCTGAAAGACATCGCAATGCCGAAGGTCAAAGGTTAAAAGAATCCACCCTAAGCGGCGCTTATGCGCCGTTTACTTTTTCTGTCACACCTTATTTACATCCCCATAGATTATTTGCGTCAGCTCACAAATACGCTTTTTCCCTGGTAAAAAATGATTTCCTGCGTGACTAAAACCCTTGTGCTCAATTGACAGTTTATTTTCTGCGGAGTAGTCTCTCGTTTCATGGGACCGCTACCACGGAAAGGCAACATGAAACAGAAAATTACGGATTACCTGGACGAAATCTACGGTGGAACATTTACCGCGACTCATTTACAGAAACTTGTAACGCGTCTTGACAGTGCGAAAAGATTAATTACACAGCGACGTAAAAAACACTGGGATGAAAGTGATGTCGTGTTAATTACCTATGCCGATCAATTTCACAGTAATGATTTAAAACCACTACCCACATTTAATCAGTTTTACCATCACTGGCTGCAAAGCATTTTTTCACATGTTCATTTGTTGCCGTTTTATCCATGGTCATCTGATGATGGCTTTTCGGTAATTGATTATCATCAGGTCGCCAGTGAAGCAGGGGAGTGGCAGGATATTCAGCAACTCGGTGAATGCAGTCATTTAATGTTTGATTTTGTCTGCAACCATATGTCGGCAAAAAGTGAATGGTTTAAAAACTATTTACAACAGCAGCCAGGTTTTGAAGATTTTTTTATTGCCGTTGACCCGCAAACCGATCTCAGCGCCGTCACTCGCCCGCGTGCGTTACCGTTATTAACGCCATTCCAGATGCGCGATCATTCAACGCGCCATTTATGGACCACCTTTAGCGACGATCAAATTGACCTGAATTACCGTAGCCCTGAAGTGTTACTGGCGATGGTGGATATTTTACTGTGTTACCTTGAGAAAGGTGCTGAGTATGTCCGCCTGGATGCCGTTGGCTTTATGTGGAAAGAGCCGGGAACAAGCTGCATCCATCTGGAAAAAACACATCTGATTATCAAGCTGTTACGGTCGATTATTGATGACGTAGCACTAGGTACAGTGATCATTACCGAGACCAATGTTCCGCACAAAGACAACATTGCTTACTTTGGAAACGGTGATGACGAAGCGCATATGGTGTACCAGTTCTCGCTGCCGCCGCTGGTGCTGCATGCGGTGCAAAAACAGAACGTTGAGGCGCTTTGTGCGTGGGCGCAAAACCTGACACTACCTTCCAGCATCACCACCTGGTTTAACTTCCTCGCCTCTCACGATGGCATCGGGCTTAACCCACTGCGTGGCTTGCTACCCGAAAGCGAAATATTAGCGCTGGTCGAGGCATTACAGCAGGAAGGGGCATTAGTAAACTGGAAAAATAATCCCGATGGTACGCGCAGTCCGTATGAAATGAATGTGACCTACATGGACGCATTGAGCCATCGCGATTGCAGTGACGAAGAACGCTGTGCCCGGTTTATTCTTGCTCATGCCATATTGTTAACCTTTCCCGGTGTGCCTGCTGTCTATATTCAAAGTATTCTGGGTTCACGTAATGATTACGCTGGTGTCGAAAAGCTGGGATATAACCGCGCGATTAACCGTAAGAAATATCGTAGTGAAGAGATAGCCAGTGAACTGAATGATGAAACGACACTCAGGCACGCAGTATATCATCAGTTGTCACATTTAATTACGCTTCGTCGCCGTCATAAAGAATTTCATCCGGATAATAGTTTTACCATCGATACGGTTAATTCATCCGTAATGCGTATTCAAAGAAGCAACGCGGATGGTAATTGTCTGACAGGATTGTTTAATGTCAGTGAAAATATTCAGCATATAAATATTACTGACCTGCACGGTCGGGATCTGATTAGTGAAGTTGATATAGTGGGTAATGAAATAACGCTGCGCCCCTGGCAGGTTATGTGGATTAAATAAAAAGGAACATCTCATGATTAAATCAAAAATCGTGCTGTTATCAGCACTGGTTTCCTGCGCCCTGATTTCAGGCTGTAAAGAAGAAAATAAAACGAATGTCTCCATCGAGTTTATGCATTCTTCGGTGGAACAGGAACGCCAGGCGGTAATTAGTCAGTTAATTGCGCGTTTTGAAAAAGAAAACCCAGGCATCACTGTTAAACAAGTGCCGGTGGAAGAAGATGCCTATAACACCAAAGTCATCACCCTTTCCCGTAGCGGCTCGCTGCCGGAAGTGATCGAAACCAGCCATGACTACGCCAAAGTGATGGACAAAGAACAGCTTATCGATCGCAAAGCGGTTGCTACGGTCATCAGTAATGTCGGTGAAGGCGCGTTTTATGACGGCGTTCTGCGGATTGTGCGCACCGAAGATGGTAGCGCCTGGACCGGTGTTCCTGTCAGCGCATGGATTGGCGGTATCTGGTATCGCAAAGATGTGCTGGCAAAAGCCGGGCTGGATGAGCCGAAAAACTGGCAACAGTTGCTGGATGTCGCACAGAAACTGAACGATCCGGCGAATAAAAAATACGGTATTGCACTGCCGACGGCAGAAAGCGTACTGACGGAACAATCGTTCTCTCAGTTTGCGTTATCCAATCAGGCCAACGTTTTTAACGCCGAAGGCAAAATCACTCTTGATACGCCGGAGATGATGCAGGCGCTGACCTATTACCGCGACCTTGCTGCCAACACCATGCCGGGTTCTAACGACATTATGGAAGTGAAAGACGCCTTTATGAACGGCACCGCGCCGATGGCGATTTACTCCACCTATATCCTTCCGGCTGTGATTAAAGAAGGCGACCCGAAGAATGTCGGTTTCGTGGTGCCAACCGAGAAAAACTCGGCGGTCTACGGCATGTTGACCTCGCTGACCATTACCGCCGGGCAAAAAAGCGAAGAGACGGAAGCGGCGGAAAAATTTGTCACCTTTATGGAGCAGGCAGACAACATTGCCGACTGGGTGATGATGTCACCAGGCGCGGCGCTGCCGGTGAACAAAGCGGTTGTGACGACTGCCACCTGGAAAGATAACGACGTGATTAAGGCGCTGGGAGACTTGCCGAATCAGTTGATTAGCGAACTGCCAAATATTCAGGTCTTTGGCGCAGTAGGGGATAAAAACTTTACCCGCATGGGCGATGTGACGGGTTCTGGCGTGGTGAGCTCAATGGTGCATAACGTCACCGTGGGTAAAGCCGATCTCTCTACCACGCTGCAAGCGAGCCAGAAAAAGCTGGATGAGTTGGTCGAACAGCACTAAACCCAGGACAGGAATCCGCAATGAACAGGCTTTTTTCAGGTCGTTCCGATATGCCCTTTGCGCTGCTGCTTCTCGCGCCCAGCTTATTACTGCTGGGCGGTCTGGTGGCGTGGCCGATGGTGTCGAATATCGAAATCAGTTTTTTACGTCTGCCGCTCAATCCCAACATCGAATCAACGTTTGTTGGGGTGAGTAACTATGTGCGTATCCTCTCCGATCCCGGTTTCTGGCACTCGCTGTGGATGACGGTCTGGTATACCGCGCTGGTGGTGGCGGGCAGCACCGTGCTCGGGCTGGCGGTGGCGATGTTTTTCAACCGCGAGTTCCGCCTGCGCAAAACCGCGCGTTCGCTGGTGATCCTCTCCTACGTAACGCCGTCTATTTCGCTGGTGTTCGCCTGGAAATACATGTTCAACAACGGCTACGGCATTGTGAACTACCTCGGCGTCGATCTTCTGCATCTCTATGAGCAGGCACCGCTGTGGTTCGATAATCCGGGCAGTAGCTTTGTGCTGGTGGTGCTGTTCGCCATCTGGCGCTACTTCCCGTATGCCTTTATTTCGTTTCTGGCGATTTTGCAGACCATCGACAAATCGCTGTACGAAGCGGCAGAGATGGATGGCGCTAATGCCTGGCAGCGGTTTCGCATTGTCACGCTGCCCGCGATTATGCCGGTCCTGGCGACGGTGGTGACTCTGCGTACCATCTGGATGTTCTACATGTTCGCTGACGTTTATTTGCTGACGACCAAGGTCGATATTCTCGGCGTCTATCTCTACAAAACCGCCTTTGCCTTTAATGACTTAGGGAAAGCGGCGGCGATCTCGGTGGTGCTCTTCATCATTATTTTCGCTGTCATTCTGCTGACCAGAAAACGGGTGAACCTCAATGGCAACAAATAAACGCACACTCAGTCGTATCGGTTTTTACTGCGGGCTGGCGCTGTTTCTCATCATCACGCTGTTTCCGTTTTTTGTGATGCTGATGACCTCGTTTAAGAGCGCGAAAGAGGCGATATCGCTGCATCCTACGCTGCTGCCGCAACAGTGGACGCTGGAGCATTACGTCGACATTTTTAACCCGGTGATTTTCCCGTTTGTCGATTATTTCCGTAACAGCCTGGTGGTGTCGGTAGTTTCATCCGTGATAGCAGTATTTCTCGGCATTCTCGGGGCTTACGCGCTTTCCCGCCTGCGCTTTAAAGGGCGAATGACCATCAACGCCAGCTTCTACACGGTGTACATGTTCTCCGGCATTTTGCTGGTGGTGCCGCTATTCAAAATCATCACCGCGCTTGGCGTTTACGACACCGAGATGGCGCTGATCATCACCATGGTTACGCAAACCCTGCCTACCGCCGTGTTTATGCTGAAAAGCTACTTCGACACCATCCCCGATGAAATCGAAGAAGCGGCGATGATGGATGGCCTCAACCGGCTGCAAATCATCTTCCGCATCACGGTACCGCTGGCGATGTCCGGGCTGATATCCGTGTTCGTCTACTGCTTTATGGTGGCGTGGAACGACTATCTGTTTGCCTCGATTTTCCTCTCCAGCGCCAGCAATTTCACTTTACCGGTAGGCCTGAACGCGCTGTTCAGTACCCCTGATTACATCTGGGGCCGAATGATGGCGGCCTCGCTGGTGACCGCATTGCCGGTGGTGATTATGTATGCACTTTCGGAACGTTTTATTAAGAGTGGTTTGACCGCCGGTGGCGTGAAGGGCTAAAGCGGCCAGTTTCTTGACAAGGAGTTTTACATGAAAAAGTTAGTAGCCACAGCACCGCGCGTTGCCGCATTGGTGGAGTATGAAGACAGAGCGATTTCAGCCAATGAAGTGAAGATCCGCGTGCGGTTCGGCGCGCCGAAACACGGGACGGAAGTGGTCGATTTTCGCGCCGCCAGCCCGTTTATTAATGAAGACTTTAATGGCGAATGGCAGATGTTCACCCCGCGTCCGGCAGATGCGCCGCGCGGCATTGAGTTTGGCAAGTTCCAGCTTGGCAACATGGTGGTTGGCGACATTATCGAGTGCGGCAGCGAGGTTACCGACTACGCGGTGGGCGACAGCGTATGCGGCTATGGCCCGCTTTCCGAAACGGTCATCATTAACGCGGTGAATAACTACAAACTGCGCAAGATGCCGCAAGGTAGCTCGTGGAAAAACGCCGTCTGTTACGACCCGGCGCAGTTTGCCATGAGCGGCGTGCGCGATGCCAACGTGCGCGTGGGCGATTTTGTGGTGGTGGTAGGGCTTGGCGCGATTGGTCAAATTGCCATTCAACTGGCAAAACGCGCTGGCGCGTCGGTGGTGATTGGTGTCGATCCTATCGCTCATCGCTGTGATATTGCCCGTCGCCACGGGGCGGATTTCTGCCTTAACCCCATTGGCACAGATGTAGGCAAAGAGATTAAAACGCTGACCGGCAAGCAGGGTGCCGATGTGATTATCGAAACCAGCGGCTACGCCGACGCGCTGCAATCGGCACTGCGCGGCCTGGCTTATGGCGGCACCATCTCGTATGTCGCATTTGCCAAACCATTTGCCGAAGGTTTCAACCTCGGACGTGAAGCGCATTTCAACAACGCCAAAATTGTCTTCTCTCGTGCGTGCAGTGAACCGAACCCGGATTATCCGCGCTGGAGCCGCAAGCGTATTGAAGAAACCTGCTGGGAACTGCTGATGAACGGTTATCTCAATTGTGAAGATTTAATCGACCCGGTGGTGACCTTTGCTAACAGCCCGGAAAGCTACATGCAGTATGTCGACCAGCATCCGGAACAGAGCATCAAAATGGGCGTAACTTTTTAATTCTAAGGACGGAAAAATGAAAATCGGTACACAGAATCAGGCCTTCTTTCCAGAAAATATTCTGGAGAAATTTCGTTATATCAAAGAGATGGGGTTTGATGGTTTTGAGATTGACGGCAAACTGCTGGTTAACAATCTCGAAGAAGTCAAAGCAGCAATTAAAGAAACCGGTTTACCGGTGACCACCGCCTGCGGTGGTTATGACGGCTGGATTGGCGACTTTATCGAAGAACGTCGTCTTAATGGTTTAAAGCAGATCGAGCGCATTCTTGAGGCGCTGGCGGAAGTGGGCGGCAAAGGTATTGTCGTTCCGGCTGCGTGGGGCATGTTTACCTTCCGCTTACCGCCGATGACCTCACCGCGCAGCCTGGACGGCGATCGTCAAATGGTGAGCGATTCCCTGCGTTTCCTGGAAAAGGTGGCCGCGCGTACCGGAACGGTGGTGTATCTCGAACCGCTAAACCGCTATCAGGACCACATGATCAACACGCTCGCCGATGCACGTCGTTACATCGTCGAAAACGATCTTAAACATGTGCAGATTATCGGCGATTTCTATCACATGAATATCGAAGAGGATAACCTGGCGCAGGCGCTGCATGACAACCGTGACCTGCTTGGTCATGTGCATATTGCCGATAATCATCGCTATCAGCCGGGCAGTGGCACCCTCGATTTCCACGCGCTGTTTGAACAGCTGCGCGCCGATAACTATCAGGGCTATGTGGTGTATGAAGGGCGCATTCGGGCAGAAGATCCTGCTCAGGCGTACCGTGATTCTTTGGCCTGGTTGCGCACCTGCTAAGAGGTCTTTGTGAAAAGTGCAATGACAAGCTCTCCGCTGCGGGTCGCGATAATAGGCGCGGGCCAGGTGGCGGATAAGGTTCATGCTTCGTACTACTGCACCCGCAACGATCTGGAACTGGTGGCTGTCTGTGACAGCCGTCTTTCCCAGGCGCAGGCGTTGGCAGAGAAATACGGGAACGCATCCGTGTGGGACGATCCGCAGGCCATGCTGCTGGCGGTAAAACCTGACGTGGTAAGCGTCTGTTCACCTAACCGTTTTCATTACGAGCATACCCTGATGGCGCTGGAGGCAGGCTGCCATGTGATGTGCGAGAAACCGCCCGCCATGACACCAGAACAGGCGCGGGAAATGTGCGATACCGCGCGCAAACAGGGCAAGGTGCTGGCCTACGACTTTCACCATCGTTTTGCGCTCGATACGCAACAGCTGCGTGAACAGGTGACCAACGGCGTTTTGGGAGAGATTTACGTTACCACCGCCCGCGCCCTGCGTCGTTGCGGTGTTCCCGGCTGGGGTGTCTTTACCAATAAAGAATTGCAGGGCGGTGGCCCGCTGATCGACATAGGCATTCATATGCTGGATGCCGCGATGTATGTGCTGGGCTTTCCGGCGGTGAAAAGCGTGAATGCGCACAGCTTTCAAAAGATCGGCCCGCAAAAGAGCTGTGGTCAATTTGGTGAGTGGGACCCGGCAACCTACAGCGTCGAAGATTCGCTGTTTGGCACCATTGAATTTCATAACGGCGGCATTCTTTGGCTCGAGACATCATTTGCACTCAACATCCGCGAACAGTCGATTATGAACGTCAGCTTTTGCGGTGATAAAGCCGGAGCCACGCTGTTTCCGGCGCATATCTACACCGATAACAACGGTGAATTAATGACGCTGATGCAACGGGAACTGGCCGACGACAACCGTCATTTGCGCAGCATGGAAGCCTTTATCAATCACGTACAGGGCAAGCCAGTGATGATTGCCGACGCCGAGCAAGGGTACATCATCCAGCAACTGGTGGCGGCGCTGTATCAATCCGCAGAAACAGGGACGCGTGTGGAATTATGACCAGGCCAGTAACATTAACGGAACCCCATTTCAGCCAGCATACCCTGAATAAATATGCCTCATTAATGGCGCAGGGGAACGGCTATCTTGGGCTTCGTGCCAGCCATGAAGAAGATTACACGCGGCAGACGCGCGGCATGTATCTGGCAGGGCTTTATCATCGAGCGGGTAAAGGAGAAATCAACGAACTGGTGAATCTGCCAGACGTGGTGGGAATGGAAATTACCCTAAACGGCGAGATTTTTTCGTTATCCTGCGAAGCGTGGCAGCGTGAGCTTGACTTTGCCAGTGGAGAATTACGCCGCAGTGTTATCTGGCGCACCAGCGACGGCGCAGGGTTCACCCTTGAAAGCCGTCGTTTTGTTTCAACAGATCAACTGCCGCTGGTCGCGCTGGAAATCAGTATTACCCCGCTGGACGCCGACGCGTCAGTGCTGATTTCAACAGGCATTGATGCCACGCAAACCAACCACGGTCGCCAGCATCTGGACGAAACCCAGGTGCGGGTGTTTGGTCAGCATTTGATGCAGGGGATCTACACCACCCAGGATGGGCGCAGTGATGTGGCCATCAGTTGTCACTGTCAGGCGAGTGGTGACGTTCAGCAGTGCTATACCGCAAAAGAGCGCCGTTTGCTGCAACATACCAGCGCGCAACTTCGCACAGGTGAAACACTGACCTTGCAAAAGCGGGTGTGGATTGACTGGCGGGACGACCGACAAGCCGCTTTAGACGAGTGGGGCAGTGCGTCGCTTCGCCAGCTCGAAAGGTGCACGCAACAGAGTTATGACCAACTTCTAGCAGCATCCACAGAAAACTGGCAGCAATGGTGGCAGAAACGTCGTATCACGGTAAACAGTTGCGATGCGCACGATCAGCGGGCGTTAGACTATGCGCTTTATCATTTGCGTATTATGACGCCCGCCCATGACGAGCGTAGCAGCATTGCGGCGAAAGGCTTAACCGGCGAAGGCTACAAAGGCCACGTTTTCTGGGATACGGAAGTG
Organism: Escherichia sp. MOD1-EC6300; assembly: GCF_002965045.1. NCBI lineage: Bacteria > Pseudomonadati > Pseudomonadota > Gammaproteobacteria > Enterobacterales > Enterobacteriaceae > Escherichia > Escherichia sp. MOD1-EC6300. Next base: position 165,553 of record NZ_PTRH01000006.1, read on the forward strand.
TTCCTGCTGCCGTTCCATCTGTTTAGCGAACCGACGATTGCCCGGAGTTTGCTGCGCTATCGCTGGCACAACTTACCGGGGGCGCAGGAGAAAGCGCGACGCAATGGCTGGCAGGGCGCGCTGTTTCCGTGGGAGAGCGCACGTAGCGGCGAAGAAGAAACGCCGGAATTTGCCGCCATTAACATTCGTACCGGGCTGCGGCAAAAAGTGGCCTCAGCGCTGGCAGAACATCATCTGGTTGCCGATATCGCCTGGGCGGTTATTCAATACTGGCAGGTAACAGGGGATGAAAGCTTCATTGCTCACGAAGGCATGGCGCTACTGCTGGAGACCGCAAAGTTCTGGATTAGCCGCGCGGTAAGGGTTAACGATCGTCTGGAAATTCATGATGTTATTGGGCCAGACGAATATACCGAACACGTTAATAATAACGCATACACCAATTATATGGCCTGCTACAACGTCCAACAGGCGCTGAATATTGCTCGCCAGTTTGGCTGTAGCGACGACGCGTTTATTCATCGTGCCGACATGTTCCTCAAAGAGCTGTGGATGCCAGAAATTCAGCCCGACGGCGTTTTGCCGCAGGATGATTCGTTTATGGCGAAACCGGCGATAGATCTGGCGAAATACAAAGCGGCGGCAGGCAAACAAACCATTCTGCTGGATTATTCACGCGCAGAAGTGAACGAGATGCAGATCCTCAAGCAGGCCGATGTGGTGATGCTCAATTACATGCTACCGGAACAATTTTCAGCGGCCTCTTGTCTCGCCAATCTGCAATTTTATGAACCGCGCACCATTCACGACTCGTCATTGAGTAAAGCGATCCACGGCATTGTTGCCGCGCGTTGTGGCTTGCCTGCGCAGAGTTACCCGTTCTGGCGCGAGGGGAGTGAAATCGATCTTGGTGCTGATCCGCATAGCTGCGATGACGGTATCCACGCTGCCGCAACTGGCGCTATCTGGCTGGGCGCGATTCAGGGTTTTGCCGGAGTCAGCGTGCGCGACGGCGAATTACATCTCAATCCGGCGTTACCTGAGCAGTGGCAACAGTTGTCTTTCCCTCTGTTCTGGCAAGGCTGCGAATTACAGGTCACTCTCGACGCGCAGCGTATTGCGATTCGAACTTCTGCGCCTGTTTCACTGCGGTTGAACGGTCAGCTTATTTCCGTGACTGAAGAATCTGTTTTCTGTTTGGGTGATTTTATTTTGCCCTTCAATGGGACCGCTACCACGCATCAGGAGGATGAATGAAACTACAAGGGGTAATTTTCGATCTGGATGGCGTGATCACCGACACCGCACATCTGCACTTCCAGGCATGGCAGCAGATTGCAGCCGAAATCGGCATCGGCATCGATGTGCAATTTAACGAGACGTTAAAAGGGATCAGCCGCGATGAGTCCCTGCGACGCATTCTGCAACACGGGGGCAAAGAGGGCGACTTTAACGTGCAAGAGCGGGCGCAACTGGCGTATCGCAAAAATCTGCTCTACGTCCACTCACTGCGCGAACTGACGGTTAACGCTGTTCTGCCGGGAATTCGGCCTTTGCTGGCAGATCTTCGGGCGCAAGGCATCCCGGTAGGGCTGGCCTCCGTCTCTCTGAATGCCCCAACAATTTTAGCGGCGCTGGAGCTGCGCGAGTTTTTCACCTTCTGCGCGGACGCTTCCCAACTTAAACACTCGAAACCGGACCCGGAAATCTTTCTCGCCGCCTGTGCCGGGCTGGGCGTGCCGCCGCAGGCATGTATCGGCATTGAAGATGCGCAGGCGGGCATTGACGCCATTAACGCCAGCGGTATGCGCTCGGTGGGGATCGGCGCGGGCTTAACTGGGGCGCAATTACTGTTGCCCTCAACGGAGTCCCTGACCTGGCCGCGGTTATCGGCCTTCTGGCAAAACGTATAGCAAAGGAATCAACATGGCACAGCTTTCGTTACAACATATTCAAAAGATCTACGATAACCAGGTGCATGTGGTGAAGGACTTCAACCTGGAGATTGCCGATAAAGAGTTCATCGTGTTTGTCGGTCCGTCGGGCTGCGGTAAATCGACCACCCTGCGTATGATTGCCGGGCTTGAGGAGATCAGCGGCGGCGATCTGTTGATCGACGGTAAACGAATGAATGACGTTCCGGCCAAAGCACGCAATATCGCGATGGTGTTCCAGAACTACGCGCTGTATCCGCATATGACGGTCTACGACAACATGGCGTTTGGCCTGAAGATGCAAAAAATCGCCAAAGAGGTGATTGATGAGCGGGTTAACTGGGCGGCGCAAATCCTTGGCCTGCGTGAGTACCTGAAACGCAAGCCGGGTGCGCTTTCCGGCGGGCAACGCCAGCGTGTGGCGCTCGGACGGGCGATTGTGCGCGAAGCGGGCGTGTTTTTGATGGATGAACCGCTCTCTAACCTGGATGCCAAGCTGCGCGTACAAATGCGCGCGGAAATCAGCAAGCTGCATCAGAAACTGAACACCACCATGATCTACGTGACCCACGATCAGACCGAAGCGATGACCATGGCGACGCGGATTGTCATTATGAAGGATGGGATTGTTCAGCAGGTCGGTGCGCCGAAAACGGTCTATAACCAACCGGCGAATATGTTTGTTGCCGGCTTTATTGGGTCACCAGCAATGAATTTTATTCGCGGCACGATCGATGGCGATAAATTCGTTACGGAAACGCTTAAATTAACCATTCCCGAAGATAAATTAGCGGTTCTGAAAACGCAGGAAAGCTTGCATAAGCCCATCGTGATGGGAATACGCCCGGAAGATATTCATCCGGATGCGCAAGAGGAAAATAACATTTCCGCCAAAATTAGCGTGGCAGAATTAACCGGTGCGGAATTTATGCTCTACACCACGGTTGGGGGGCACGAGTTAGTGGTCCGTGCTGGTGCGTTAAATGATTATCATGCAGGAGAAAACGTCACTATTCATTTCGATATGACCAAATGTCATTTCTTTGATGCAGAAACGGAAATAGCAATTCGCTAAATACAGGGGGAAGGCATTCCCCCAGGATAATACAAGGAACAATAATGAAAAAGTTATTACCCTGTACCGCACTGGTGATGTGTGCGGGAATGGCCTGCGCACAGGCTGAGGAAAAAAACGACTGGCACTTTAATATCGGCGCGATGTACGAAATAGAAAACGTCGAGGGTTATGGCGAAGATATGGACGGGCTGGCGGAGCCTTCCGTCTATTTTAATGCTGCCAATGGGCCGTGGAGAATATCGCTGGCTTATTACCAGGAAGGGCCGGTAGATTATAGCGCGGGTAAACGTGGAACCTGGTTTGATCGCCCGGAACTGGAAGTGCATTATCAGTTTCTCGAAAGCGATGATTTCAGTTTCGGCCTGACCGGTGGTTTCCGTAACTATGGTTATCACTACGTTGATGAACCGGGTAAAGACACGGCAAATATGCAGCGCTGGAAAATCGCGCCAGACTGGGACGTGAAACTGACTGACGATTTACGTTTCAACGGATGGCTGTCGATGTATAAATTTGCCAACGATCTGAATACAACCGGTTATGCTGATACCCGTGTCGAAACGGAAACGGGTCTGCAATATACCTTCAACGAAACGGTTGCCTTGCGAGTGAACTATTATCTCGAGCGCGGCTTCAATATGGACGACAGCCGCAATAACGGTGAATTCTCCACGCAAGAAATTCGCGCCTATTTACCGCTGACGCTCGGCAATCACTCGGTAACACCGTATACGCGCATTGGGTTGGATCGCTGGAGTAACTGGGACTGGCAGGATGATATCGAACGTGAAGGCCATGATTTTAACCGTCTTGGTTTGTTTTACGGTTATGATTTCCAGAATGGTCTTTCCGTTTCGCTGGAATACGCGTTTGAGTGGCAGGATCACGATGAAGGCGACAGCGATAAATTCCATTATGCAGGTGTCGGTGTGAATTACGCGTTCTGATAATGTGCTAAATTGCCGGATGCGGCGCGAGTACTTTATCCGGTTTATAAATGTAGGCCGGATAAGATGCGCCAGCATCGCATCCGGCATTCAGGCAACGTAGCTGGCATTTATTTCAACGACATATGCGTGGCAACGGTAATATTTTGTGGTGACGGTTTTCCGGCAATTAAGCGGAATAATAACTCGCAGCTTTGTTGACCTAACTCCTGCGTCGGAACATCGATGCCGCCCGGTGCAGGCGTTAATATAAACGACAGCGTTTCATTACTATAACCCACCACCGCTAACTGCTGCGGAATAGCAATGTTTTTCTCTGCCGCCGCACGATAAATGCTCATTAATTTCAGGCTGTCAGTAGCAAACACTGCCTCAGGCAACGGTGACTGGCTTAATAATTCCCGCGCGGCTTGCAGTGCTGTCTCATGGGTATAACCGCCGTCAACGATCCACTCATTGCGCACTGCAATATTATGATCTTCCAGACTTTGCTTATAACCATTAACGCGGTCAACCGAAACATGGACATCAAGCGGAGCATGTAGGCAGGCAATATTTTTATGTCCACTTTCAATTAATGCATCGGTCAGCGCAATACTGTCGCCAAAATTATCGGTATCGACAGAATAAACATGGGCATATTCACCTTCAACTTTGCCAATTACTACCACCGGAATATCGTATTTATCGAGTTGGGCGAAAAAAGACTCATCTGCTGGCGAACTTAGCATAATAATGCCTTTAATCATTTTCTGCTTAATTTTGCTTTCACATTTTTGTAAGTCTTCAGCTGGGTTGTGCGACGTCTGCAATATCACGTCGAAACCCTCATCTTCCGCTTTGGCGGTAATGGCATGCAAAACTTCGGAGAAAAACGGGTTACCCGCCGTAGTTTTGGTCGAGCGGGTAGAAATCACCATAATGGCATCAAAGCCCGAAGAGGTCAGCGCGCGGGCCAGTTTATTTGGCTGATACTGTAATTCTTCAATGGCCCGTAACACTTTTTCGCGCGCTTCCGGGGAGATATTGGTTTGCTTATTCAGCACGCGTGATACGGTGGATTTTGATACGCCGGCAACCCTGGCAATATCATAAATAGTAGGGGACATAGGTCAGGAACTCCGTCCGAACGTGAATGCTGCACATCTTATGGAGTTCGCCTCAAGATGACAACACGGGCAGTTGATAATCAAGGGCATGGCCCCCACATTCATATCCTTACGAATGATTTTTTTCTGGTCCACAGGACAGCAATGAAGCGACTTAAAAATGAACTTAATGCGCTGGTGAATCGGGGTGTCGACAGACATCTGCGCCTCGCTGTAACCGGACTTAGCCGCAGCGGCAAAACCGCGTTTATCACTGCGATGGTCAATCAGTTGCTCAATATTCATGCCGGAGCACGCTTGCCGCTATTAAGTGCGGTGCGTGAAGAGCGCCTGCTGGGCGTAAAACGCATTCCCCAGCGTGACTTTGGCATTCCACGCTTCACCTACGATGAAGGGCTGGCGCAGTTATATGGCGATCCTCCCGCCTGGCCGACCCCAACACGCGGCGTCAGTGAGATTCGCCTGGCGCTACGCTATAAATCGAACGATTCGCTGTTGCGTCACTTCAAAGACACTTCCACGTTGTATCTGGAGATAGTGGATTATCCTGGCGAATGGTTACTCGACTTGCCGATGTTGGCGCAGGACTATTTAAGCTGGTCGCGCCAGATGACGGGCTTACTCAATGGTCAGCGCGGCGAATGGTCGGCAAAATGGCGAATGATGTGCGAAGGGCTGGACCCACTAGCACCTGCCGACGAAAACCGTCTTGCAGACATTGCTGCCGCATGGACCGATTATCTCCACCACTGCAAACAGCAGGGGCTGCACTTTATTCAGCCTGGACGTTTTGTCTTGCCGGGCGATATGGCAGGTGCGCCCGCGCTGCAATTCTTCCCGTGGCCCGATGTCGATGCCTGGGGCGAATCAAAACTTGCACAGGCCGACAAGCACACCAATGCCGGAATGCTGCGCGAACGATTTAATTATTACTGCGAGAAAGTGGTGAAGGGGTTCTATAAAAATCACTTCCTGCGTTTTGATCGGCAGATTGTGCTGGTGGACTGCCTGCAACCGCTCAACAGTGGGCCACAGGCATTTAATGATATGCGTCTGGCGCTGACGCAGCTGATGCAAAGTTTCCACTACGGGCAGCGAACCCTGTTCCGGCGTTTGTTTTCGCCGGTTATCGATAAGCTATTGTTTGCTGCCACTAAAGCAGACCATGTGACCATCGATCAGCACGCCAATATGGTTTCATTACTGCAACAACTGATTCAGGATGCCTGGCAAAATGCGGCGTTCGAAGGGATCAGTATGGACTGCCTGGGGCTGGCGTCAGTTCAGGCGACCACCAGCGGCATTATTGATGTTAACGGTGAGAAAATCCCGGCGCTGCGCGGTAATCGACTCAGTGATGGTGCACCGCTCACTGTTTATCCTGGCGAAGTTCCCGCACGTTTGCCTGGTCAGGCGTTCTGGGATAAGCAAGGCTTCCAGTTTGAGGCGTTTCGTCCGCAGGTGATGGATGTCGACAAACCGCTGCCGCATATTCGTCTTGATGCTGCGCTGGAATTTTTAATAGGAGATAAATTGCGATGACCGAACCGTTAAAACCACGTATTGATTTCGACGGTCCACTGGAGGTCGATCAGAATCCAAAATTCAGGGCGCAGCAGACCTTTGACGAAAATCAGGCGCAAAATTTTGCCCCGGCCACGCTCGACGAAGCGCAGGAAGAAGAGGGGCAAGTTGAAGCGGTGATGGACGCAGCGTTACGTCCGAAACGCAGCCTGTGGCGCAAAATGGTGATGGGCGGGTTGGCTCTGTTTGGTGCAAGCGTTGTCGGGCAGGGCGTGCAGTGGACGATGAATGCCTGGCAAACTCAGGATTGGGTAGCGCTGGGTGGATGTGCCGCTGGGGCATTGATTATCGGCGCTGGCGTAGGTTCAGTGGTAACAGAGTGGCGGCGCTTATGGCGCTTGCGACAGCGCGCCCATGAACGCGACGAAGCGCGCGATTTGTTGCACAGTCACGGCACGGGTAAAGGCCGTGCATTCTGCGAAAAACTGGCGCAGCAGGCGGGCATCGACCAGTCGCATCCGGCACTGCAACGCTGGTATGCCTCAATCCATGAAACGCAGAACGATCGTGAAGTGGTCAGCCTGTATGCTCATCTGGTCCAGCCGGTTTTAGATGCCCAGGCGCGGCGCGAAATCAGTCGCTCAGCGGCGGAATCAACGTTAATGATCGCCGTTAGCCCGCTGGCGCTGGTGGATATGGCATTTATCGCCTGGCGCAATCTGCGTTTGATCAATCGCATCGCCACGCTGTATGGCATTGAACTGGGATATTACAGCCGTTTGCGCCTGTTTAAGCTGGTATTGCTGAATATCGCTTTTGCCGGAGCCAGCGAATTGGTGCGCGAAGTGGGGATGGACTGGATGTCGCAAGATCTCGCTGCGCGTTTGTCTACCCGGGCAGCTCAGGGGATTGGTGCTGGACTTCTGACGGCACGACTGGGGATTAAAGCTATGGAGCTTTGCCGCCCGCTGCCGTGGATTGACGATGACAAACCTCGCCTCGGGGATTTCCGTCGTCAGCTTATCGGTCAGGTGAAAGAGACGCTGCAAAAAGGCAAAACGCCCAGCGAAAAATAATGCAATATCGGGTGCTGACCGGATATCTTTACGCCGAAGTGCCCGTTTTTCCGTCTTTGTGTCAATGATTGTTGACAGAAACCTTCCTGCTATCCAAATAGTGTCATATCATCATATTAATTGTTCTTTTTTCAGGTGAAGGTTCCCATGCGTCTGGAAGTCTTTTGTGAAGACCGACTTGGTCTGACCCGCGAATTACTCGATCTACTGGTGCTGAGAGGCATTGATTTACGCGGTATTGAGATTGACCCCATTGGGCGAATCTACCTCAATTTTGCCGAACTGGAATTTGAAAGTTTCAGCAGTCTGATGGCCGAAATACGCCGTATTGCAGGTGTTACCGATGTGCGCACTGTTCCGTGGATGCCTTCCGAACGTGAGCATCTGGCGTTGAGCGCGTTACTGGAGGCGTTGCCTGAGCCTGTGCTTTCTGTTGATATGAAAAGCAAAGTGGATATGGCGAACCCGGCGAGCTGTCAGCTTTTTGGGCAAAAATTGGATCGCCTGCGCAACCATACCGCCGCGCAATTAATTAACGGCTTTAATTTTTTACGCTGGCTGGAAAGCGAACCGCAAGACTCGCATAACGAGCATGTCGTTATTAATGGGCAGAATTTCCTGATGGAGATTACGCCTGTTTATCTTCAGGATGAAAATGATCAACACGTTCTGACCGGTGCGGTGGTGATGTTGCGCTCGACGATTCGTATGGGCCGTCAGTTGCAGAATGTCGCTGCACAGGACGTCAGTGCCTTCAGTCAAATTGTCGCCGTCAGCCCGAAAATGAAGCATGTTGTCGAACAGGCGCAGAAACTGGCGATGCTAAGCGCGCCGTTGCTGATTACGGGTGACACCGGTACAGGTAAAGATCTCTTTGCCTACGCCTGCCATCAGGCAAGCCCACGAGCGGGCAAACCTTACCTGGCGCTGAACTGCGCGTCTATACCGGAAGATGCGGTCGAGAGTGAACTGTTTGGTCATGCTCCGGAAGGTAAAAAAGGGTTCTTTGAGCAGGCGAACGGTGGTTCGGTGCTGTTAGATGAGATAGGCGAGATGTCGCCAAGGATGCAGGCGAAATTACTGCGTTTCCTTAATGATGGCACTTTCCGTCGAGTTGGTGAAGATCATGAAGTGCATGTCGATGTAAGGGTGATTTGCGCTACGCAGAAGAATTTAGTCGAACTGGTGCAAAAAGGCGTTTTCCGTGAAGATCTCTATTATCGTCTGAACGTGTTGACGCTCAATCTACCGCCGTTACGTGACTGTCCGCAGGACATCATGCCGTTAACTGAGCTGTTCGTCGCTCGCTTTGCCGACGAGCAGGGCGTGCCGCGTCCGAAACTGGCCGCTGACCTGAATACTGTACTTACGCGTTATGCGTGGCCGGGAAATGTGCGGCAGTTAAAGAACGCTATCTATCGCGCACTGACACAACTGGACGGCTATGAGCTGCGTCCTCAGGATATTTTGTTGCCGGATTATGACGCCGCAACGGTAGCCGTGGGCGAAGATGCGATGGAAGGTTCGCTGGACGAAATTACCAGCCGTTTTGAACGCTCGGTATTAACTCAGCTTTATCGCAATTATCCCAGCACGCGCAAACTGGCAAAACGTCTCGGCGTTTCGCATACCGCGATTGCCAATAAGTTGCGGGAATATGGCTTAAACCAGAAGAAAAGCGAAGAGTGATTGTGCTGGCTGCGCCGTTCAGGCGCAGCGGCAACGTTCATTTGATGCCAAACTTTTTATGCCAGGCTTCCACATGGCGCGCCGTTTGACGCAGCGGCGCATTCACTAAATAGTTCTGAATCCAGGGTGTTTCCATCCAGTAGCGGACTTTTTCCGGCGCGTGCTCAAGGCAGTGCATCACGGCGGCATGATGAAATGAATTTGCTGAATTATCATAACCATCATAGGCACCTTCACCGATCCCACGCACTAATACGCCATGTTCCAGCATGGTCGCCAGAACGGGAATTTGTTCTGGAATATGCACAAAGAAATTTAAAAGTTGACCGCCTTTTGCCAAAGCATAGTGTTCCAGCCCCTGAAGGTACCAGTTAACCTGCGGCATATAGTTTGAGTAGATGTGCAGGTTGTAACGCAGGAGGGCCGTTGCTAGCGCATGTGAAAATCGCGGCTGATTTTTACCAAACTCAGCGATGGTAAGTACGCTGTCGAGCGATAACCTCGAACTGAAAGCCAGTGCCATTATTTCCGGTAGTTCCGGTTGTCCAAAGTGCGCGGCGGCGGCGCTACGGCAATCAGAGCGGTCAAACGTGGCGAGCATGGCGTAAATAGGGTCAGCAACGTCATGCGGCTCGTGGGCCAGTTGTTTGAAAATGTCGCCAGCATGTCCGCATTTCATAGCCATCCAGCAGAGATTAACAAATTCACCCGCCATATTGTCATTTACGAAATAGGCATCCGGATACTGATGTAATTCAAAGGACAACCCGGCAACCCATATGAAACGCATCGGAAAGACAAACGGTTCCGCAATCAGTGGTATAAACTCTGCGGCATCAAAGCATTTTCCTTCCTGGCGCTCAAACAAATAACGGGCAATATCTGGGTGAGAAAGTGAACCCCGACGAGGCCATTGGGCGGCAAATTCATGCCACTGATAACTATCATTATGATGCCGGTGGGCGATATTATTTAGCTCAGATGTCTGAAAGGCCGCTTTCGCTGCAATATATTCCACACTATCCAGCTGACGATATTCATAAACCGCTTCGCCGGGCGAGATTAATTTTCGACTAATCGCGCAGCGCTTTCGGGACTTACCGCCAAGAACCTTTTCATAAAGTGACATGAAGGGACCAGAATGCACAACATCATGTCCGACGGTGAGATATTTATCCTGCAACGCCTGAAACTCTGCGCTGTGCAAGAGATTATTCAGCAAGGTACTAAGTTCAGGCTTTATGCGGCGCTTTGCGCCAGTTGAAACGAAAAGATCATGGAAATGACCATCATTGTTGCGGATTAATTGTTTTACCCAGGTTAGCGCTTCACTTAGCTGATCAGTAGAAGAAAATAAACCAATCGCATAGAGATAAAAGTCTGAGTAGGTATGGATATGATTTAATGGTTCTTTTTTACTGCGTACAAAAGAGATCGCATCGGAAAACTGTGCATTGTGGATCAAATGGCGCAAATGGCGGGTATATTGCTTCCAGGTATTGCATGTTCGCTCATCCAGAACGCCCGCATTAATTAACCACGCTTGTTTTGCCAGCAACCAGGTTTCATCATAATAAGCAGGCCCTAACGGGAGGTTATCCGCGATAATATCTTTCAGCGCATAAGGGGTAAAATTGGGGGCGACAGGGTTATCTTCCGGGACATCGCTGGCATTGAAAAGCGATTCAAGAACAGCGGATGCTTTATTCCAGTCTTCCATTGCGCAAGCGGCGTTAAATAACACCATTTTTAATGCCGGGTAACGCGATATTGCTGTAAAAACAGGCGTACTGCCTCTCCATGAACTATATCCGTTTGGATTAAAGAAATGGTAATCAGTAATGGCTGCTTCGAGCCAGGTTTCTGCACCACTGGCCTCGCCGCAGTGAACCATCGCCGCTGCGCCAAGAAAAATACCAGCTGCAGCTGCCGGCGGTAAGCATGAACTACCTTGATCAATAGGATCTGGCGCTAGCTCTAAAAGCCATTCTGCATGGTTCGTTAGTGCCTCGGCAATGGCAGGAATGTCCGTTGAACAGCAATTGTGTTTAAGCCAGACCGTAATTTGTTTATCATCCATAATAGTCATCACTCCGCTGGGCTAATAATGGCAAAGAGCAATCTTAATGCACAACGGTTAGGGGGAATAGTGGCAGGAACTCTGGAAAATAGTGGGACTGGTAGATCAAAAACTGCCGTTCACCGGTGGTGATTCAGTGAACGGCACAGTTGTTTAGCGCAGTACAGCCAGAGCTGCTTCGTAATCCGGCTCGGTGGTGATTTCATCCACCAGCTGGCTGAAAATCACATTGTCATTTTCATCAATAACCACAACGGCACGCGCTGCCAGACCTTTCAGTGGGCCATCAGCAATTGCCACACCGTAGGCTTGCAGGAATTCAGCGTTACGGAAAGTGGAGAGGGTGATAACGTTGTTCAGACCTTCTGCGCCGCAGAAACGAGACTGGGCGAACGGAAGATCGGCAGAGATACACAGCACAACGGTGTTGTCGATCTCGGTTGCCAGTTGGTTAAACTTACGTACTGATGCGGCGCAAACACCGGTATCAATACTCGGGAAAATGTTCAGCACTTTGCGTTTACCCGCAAACTGACCGAGGGTGACGTCAGACAGATCTTTTGCCACGAGAGTAAAAGTCTGCGCTTTGCTACCCGCCTGCGGGATGGAATTGGCGACTGTAACCGGGTTGCCCTGGAAATGAACGGTTTGTGACATGATTATCTTTCCTGTTTACATATAGTTAACGTCACACCTAGTTTATGCTAACTGTCAATAACACAGCAAACGCTATTTGCGCTTAATCCGCAGACCACCGCGACAACAAGGAGTAAAGATGAGAACCGTTAAGGTATTTGAGGAAGCCTGGCCCTTACATACCCCGTTTGTGATTGCTCGGGGAAGTCGTAGTGAAGCGCGCGTGGTGGTGGTTGAACTGGAAGAAGAAGGTATTAAAGGCACCGGTGAATGCACGCCGTATCCGCGTTATGGAGAAAGTGATGCCTCGGTAATGGCGCAAATTATGAGCGTCGTGCCGCAATTAGAGAAAGGGCTGACACGGGAGGAGTTGCAAAAAATTCTCCCTGCCGGCGCAGCACGTAATGCGCTGGATTGTGCATTGTGGGATCTGGCGGCGCGAAAACAGCAGCAATCGCTGGCTGATTTGATCGGCATAACGCTTCCCGAGACAGTCACCACTGCCCAGACGGTAGTCATCGGTACGCCTGATCAGATGGCCAATAGTGCATCAACACTGTGGCAGGCAGGCGCGAAATTGCTGAAAGTGAAGCTGGATAACCATCTTATCAGTGAGCGGATGGTAGCAATTCGCACGGCTGTGCCCGACGCGACGCTTATCGTTGATGCAAATGAATCCTGGCGTGCAGAAGGGTTGGCGGCGCGTTGCCAACTGCTCGCGGATTTAGGCGTTGCGATGCTTGAACAACCGCTTCCTGCGCAGGACGATGCGGCACTGGAGAATTTTATTCATCCGTTACCGATTTGTGCTGATGAAAGTTGTCATACCCGTAGCAATCTGAAGGCGCTGCAAGGGCGCTATGAGATGGTTAACATCAAGCTCGATAAAACGGGTGGCCTGACGGAGGCGCTGGCGCTGGCGACCGAAGCGCGTGCACAAGGTTTCAGTCTGATGCTGGGCTGCATGTTGTGTACCTCTCGTGCCATTAGCGCCGCTTTACCGCTGGTGCCGCAGGTCAGTTTTGCTGATCTTGACGGACCGACCTGGCTGGCGGTAGATGTGGAACCGGCGCTTCAATTCACGACGGGCGCATTGCATCTTTAGGATGCCAGCGCAGCAAGTTAGCCATCGCAAAGAGGTATTTTTCGCTGGCTTCGTCGGAGGAGATGGGCGGAAACTCTGCGGTGATGCAATGCAGGTTGAGATCCGCACACCAACTGCCGAAAGAGCCAGGCGTTTCATAACCGACGCTGGTGACCAGTGGCAATTCAAACGCCTGGGCCAGCCATTCACCTAATTCGCTGTGTCTGGGGTCTTCAATACAGGCCAGTGGATCGTGGAATGAGACCACCCAGGCAGGTTGAATGCGATGTATAAGCTGGCACAGCGCCTGAGTTTCAGGTTCGGAGCCAGGTTTGTCACCTGTCAGTAAAACGACATCACGTTCTTCAGCGGCGCTGTTCCAGCGATAAACCGTTTCACCTTCCTTCCAGTTTGCTGCCGGAAAGTTTCTATTTAAATCCACGCCATTAGCATTGGCCCGTAACCCTAACTGGCAGCCGTCAGGATTCACACACAGCACCACATGATGGCGGCGCAAAGAAGGTGTCAATGTCCGCAAAGCACAGGAGAGGGTCACGACCGAAGAGTTTTCATCACCGTGGGTGCCAGCCAGAATCAAACCACTTTCGTGACTGGCGGCTGGGGCCGGAAACCAGATCAAAGGCGCGCCCAATAATGAACGTCCGTAATGTTCTGTACCGGGCGGAAATGCGCCGCGTTCGGCGCGTGGGCGAGTTACGGTCATGATCGTCTCTGGTTCAGGAAGTATTACAGGCAGTGTTGTGCAAATTTTGCGGATTATCAAATCCTTTTCTTCAACGCTATGTTATCGATCTTGTATCACTTTTTTGCCGGAAGTTGTTTGCATTTCTTTAAGGCGAAACAAATAATTACGCATGATTATTAACGCAGGTTTGAGGGTAACTTATGAAGCACTCTGTTTCAGTCACGTGTTGTGCGCTGTTGGTCAGCAGCATTTCTCTTTCGTATGCTGCAGAAGTTCCGAGCGGCACAGTACTGGCAGAGAAGCAGGAGCTGGTGCGCCATATTAAAGATGAGCCTGCGTCGCTGGATCCCGCTAAAGCCGTGGGTCTGCCAGAGATTCAGGTCATTCGCGATCTTTTTGAAGGACTGGTGAATCAGAACGAGAAAGGGGAGATTGTCCCCGGCGTTGCGACTCAGTGGAAAAGTAATGACAACCGTATCTGGACTTTCACCCTGCGCGATAACGCAAAATGGGCGGATGGCACACCGGTAACGGCACAGGATTTTGTCTACAGCTGGCAACGTCTGGTTGACCCAAAAACGTTGTCGCCGTTTGCCTGGTTTGCCGCGCTGGCGGGAATCAACAACGCACAGGCGATTATTGATGGTAAAGCTACGCCTGATCAGCTAGGCGTCACCGCGGTTGATGCCCGTACTTTGAAAATCCAGCTTGATAAACCGTTGCCATGGTTTGTGAATTTAACAGCCAATTTTGCCTTCTTCCCGGTGCAAAAAGCTAACGTAGAAAGCGGGAAAGAGTGGACGAAACCCGGAAATCTGGTCGGCAATGGCGCTTATGTTCTTAAAGAGCGTGTAGTCAATGAAAAACTGGTCGTGGTGCCAAATACTCATTATTGGGATAACGCCAAAACGGTGTTGCAAAAAGTGACCTTCCTGCCAATTAATCAGGAATCCGCAGCCACTAAGCGTTATCTTGCGGGGGATATTGATATCACCGAATCCTTCCCAAAAAATATGTATCAGAAGCTGTTGAAGGATATTCCGGGGCAGGTTTATACACCGCCGCAGCTCGGGACCTATTATTATGCGTTTAACACGCAAAAAGGGCCGACGGCAGATCAGCGCGTTCGTCTGGCATTAAGTATGACGATAGATCGCCGCCTGATGACCGAAAAAGTGTTGGGGACGGGCGAAAAACCAGCGTGGCATTTTACGCCAGATGTTACTGCCGGATTCACGCCGGAGCCTTCGCCGTTTGAACAAATGAGTCAGGAAGAACTGAATGCGCAGGCAAAAACTTTGTTGAGCGCAGCCGGTTATGGTCCGCAAAAACCGCTGAAGCTGACGCTTTTGTATAATACTTCAGAAAACCATCAAAAAATTGCGATTGCTGTGGCATCGATGTGGAAAAAGAACCTTGGTGTAGATGTCAAACTGCAAAATCAGGAATGGAAAACCTATATCGATAGTCGTAATACAGGTAATTTTGATGTTATCCGCGCCTCGTGGGTGGGGGATTATAATGAACCCTCCACCTTCCTGACATTATTAACGTCAACGCATTCAGGGAACATTTCACGTTTTAACAACCCGGCCTACGACAAAGTTTTGGCCCAGGCATCAACGGAAAATACCGTTAAAGCGCGTAATGCCGATTACAATGCGGCAGAAAAAATCCTCATGGAGCAAGCACCGATTGCACCAATTTATCAATATACCAATGGACGATTAATCAAGCCGTGGCTGAAAGGTTATCCCATTAATAACCCGGAAGATGTGGCGTATAGCCGGACTATGTATATTGTGAAACATTGATGTGAACTGGCGTTACCCTTGTGGGTAACGCCAGTGATGTCTGAATTAACGACCCTGGTCTGGTGGTGTAATGTTATCCATATACAGCGTCTGGCTTGGGAACGCGAAATCCGCGCCGTGTGACTGTACAATATCGATAATCTTCAAATAAACATCCTGCTGGGCGGCAAGCCATTCAGCCCATACTGTGGTTTTGGTAAAGCAATAAACCATAATATTCAATGACGAGTCAGCAAACTGGTTGAAATAAACCAGTAAGGTTTGTCGCTGGTCGATGGCTGGGTGATTTTTAAGCATCTCACGTACGGCTTCGACAATGGCTCCCACTTTTGCCGCATCCTCATAACGTAAACCGATTGTCGTGGTAATACGTCGGTTGGTCATTCGTCCTGGGTTTTCTACGCTGATAGACGAAAACAGCGAGTTCGGGACGTATAACGGACGATTA
The DNA here is from genome assembly GCF_002965045.1 of Escherichia sp. MOD1-EC6300. Taxonomy (NCBI): domain Bacteria; kingdom Pseudomonadati; phylum Pseudomonadota; class Gammaproteobacteria; order Enterobacterales; family Enterobacteriaceae; genus Escherichia; species Escherichia sp. MOD1-EC6300. Next base: position 181,678 of record NZ_PTRH01000006.1, read on the forward strand.
TCAAAGGTCGTAATTTTGGTAATTCGCCAGCCAATTTCCGCTACTGTACCTTCGATATTTCTGTCCGGTGAACGGATCCAGTCGCCAATACTAAAAGGACGGTCGAAATAGAGCATAATCCCGGAAAAGAAGTTACTCAAAATATCTTTACCGGCCATACCGACAGCCAGACCACCAATACCACCAAAGGTCAGCAAGCCAGAAAGGCTCATACCGAAATGTTCGCCATAAAGCAAAACAAGTACCACAATAATGGTGATTTTGATAATACGCGACATAATCCGCGCACTGGTGATATCGCGACCTTTTTTAATCTGCTGTTTTTCAAACTGATTTATCAGCAGAAATAGTTTAATCGTCAGAATAACCGCAATCAGGGACGTACAGATAAAATCGATAACGCCTGGGGTGATAAATTTGAGTTTATAGTTTTCTATAACATAATTAATGATGCTACCAACAGCACTGATAATTATGGTGTAGATTAAAAATTGCACCGCATGGAATAAAAATCCTTTTCTTTTACGATTTCCGCGGCGAAACCAAAAGCTCATCAGAATCAATGCTGCGCAGCTACCGAAAATAATGACCAGATTAAGCGCATTATTTGTAAACAGTTCAGCGATCATTGTTTTATCAGGCTCCTCCAGATAATTGTCGTCATGCCGGAAACCCCTGGCGGGGATATTTTACCGCGACAATTCATTCAGATCATCAATAGTCAGGGAAGGAAGTAGCAACATTAGCTAACTAATCAATGCGTTGATTGTAAATCCAGCTAAGAGGTGAGGTTTTCAGAGCAGACAACGGTGAAATGTCATGGTATTGTTACGGTTAGGTAACAAGAAATTTGTCTGCACAAGGATTACATCATGATCATGGCGAAACTGAAGTCAGCGAAAGGGAAGAAATTTCTCTTTGGTTTGTTGGCGGTTTTCATTATTGCGGCGTCGGTTGTGACTCGCGCGACCATCGGCGGCGTGATAGAACAGTACAATATTCCGCTGTCTGAGTGGACGACATCAATGTATGTGATTCAGTCATCAATGATTTTTGTTTATAGCCTGGTCTTTACTGTGTTGCTGGCAATCCCGTTGGGAATTTATTTCCTTGGCGGCGAAGAGCAGTAAGTAAAAAATAGGCCCGTTAACTCGGGCCTTGTCAGTTATTGAAGAGTCGTTAATCGTCTTCTTCGTCATCCAGTTCAACGGGTGTCTGATACTGGTCAGGTTTAATGACCAGCAGGTCGCAGCGAAGATGATCAATCACCTGTTCCGCCGTGTTGCCAAGGAATGCTGCTGAAATACCGGTGCGTCCGACCGTGCCCAGAACCACAATCCCCGCCTGTAAGTGCTCCGCCAAATCAGGAATCACCTCTTCTGGTAGACCTTTTTCTACGTGCGTCATGTTTTCATTAATGCCGAATTTCTGCCGCAGGGCTTTCATAGCCAGCAAATGTTGCCCACGAATGGCATCGTTATAAACGCTCGGGTCAAATTCCGGCAGTTCAATCGCGATATTAATTGGCGTTACCGGATAAGCGCCTACCAGATGAACTTCGGTATGATTAACTTGTTCCGCCAGTTCGATCGTCTCTTTAACCAGTTTTTCATTGAGCGCATTATGGTACGGCTCTTCACTGGCGAGATTCACCGCCACCAGCGCCTTACCCCCTTCCGGCCACGGCTGGTCTTTCACCATCCACACCGGGCTTGGGCATTTGCGTAACAGATGCCAGTCCGTTGGCGTAAAAATCACCGCTTCCAGACGGTCATGTTGGTGCGCCATTTTTAGCACCAAATCGTGTCCGCCGCTGATCACTTCCTGAATGATGGCTTCGAATGGACGGTTATGCCAGACCACTTTAATTTCAATGGGAACGCCAGCATTGAGATAATATTTTGCCTGCTCGTGGATCCAGGCTGTTCGCTGGCTGATGACGCCCTGACGCATAGCGGTACGTTCGTCCGGGGAGAGCAGGGTGGTCATTTCGTATGAGAAGTCATAGATCGGCAAAAAGGCTTTAATTTTGCCACCAATCCGTTGATGTAAATAAACAGCTCGCCGCAATGCTGGTTGGTCGTCCTGGTTGGGATCGATAACAACGAGCATGTTCTGATACATAGCCATACAGGGTCTCCTTACAACAACTGTCAACGCAGTTTGTAATTAAAAGATTAACCCATATCTGGTGAATGAAACAGTGATGAACCTTCTGTCAGATCAATAAATCAGAAAAATTTAATGATATGACAGAAGGATAGTGAGTTATGCGGAAGAATCAGGCAACGTTACGCGTGTGACCAGCAAGCTGGGCCAGCGCATCGTTATTTTCGATGGTGATGTATTTACCTTTGACTGCAAGCATGCCGCTTTTCTGGAAGCGACCCAGCAGACGGCTGATGGTTTCTACCGTCAGGCCCAGATAGTTACCGATATCGCCACGAGTCATCGTCAGGCGGAATTCACGAGGGGAGAAGCCGCGTTGGGCAAAACGACGGGACAGGTTGTAGATGAATGCAGCCAGACGCTCCTCGGCATTTTTCTTCGACAACAGCAGGATCATGTCCTGATCGCCTTTGATTTCACCGCTCATCAGACGCATCATCTGCTGACGCAGATTCGGCATTTTACCGGACAAATCGTCCAGCGTTTCGAACGGAATTTCACATACCATCGAGGTTTCCAGCGCCTGCGCGAAGCTCGGGTGATGACCGCTGCCGATTGCATCAAATCCCACCAGGTCACCAGCTAAATGGAAACCAGTGATTTGCTCGTCGCCTTGCTCAGTAATGGTATAACTTTTAATCGTACCGGAGCGGATGGCATAAAGCGATTTAAGTTCATCACCAGCCTTAAACAGCGTCTGGCCTTTCTGAATAGGCTTCTTTCGCTCAATGATATTATCAAGCTGATCAAGCTCATGTTCGTTGAGTGTGAACGGGATGCAAAGCTGGCTGATGCTGCAATCCTGGCAATGGATAGCACAACCGCCAGACTGAATGCGCCGTATAATTCGCTTTTCCGGGATCATAGGTCTGCTCAAGCCGTAATTGATATTTGTCAATTTTAACATCTTTTTAGGGAGCAAGTAAGTCTAAGCAAACCTTAACAGCAGAGAATTCCGATATTAGATGTAAATATATGTCTATCTATTTGAAAACCCTTAAGTTATTAAGGGTAACTTTACATAAAAGTGTGAACAAGCTGGCACAAATTGTTTAATGTTTACAGCAAAAGATAACCTTCGTGGCGTAATAACCACTCTTTTCGCTGAACTCCGCCTGCATATCCGGTCATGGTACCGTTTCTGCCAATGACCCGATGACAAGGCACAACAATGCTGATGGGATTCGATCCATTTGCCGCACCTACGGCACGCGCCGCGCCGGGGCGGCCCAATTGTTCAGCCAGTTGGCCGTAATGCATTACCTGCCCGCAGGGGATTGTGCGTAATGTTTTCCAGACTTCGCGCTGAAATGGCGTCCCCCCCGTGGCAGTGGGAAGCGTATCAATAATGCTAAGATTACCGGCAAAATATTCACGAAGCTTGTCGCTTAAACCACCTGGGTTGGTGGCAGAAATGCGCTCATAGCCTTCTTTGCGGTAATGGATGTCCAGCAGCTGCACCATGCGTTCGCTGTACTCTTCCCATTCAACCGCCCGCAAGTGAAATTGCTCATCGCAAATCACCCACAGTGGACCTAGTGGCGTGGCAATTTTTTCTTCAAGTAATCTCAGCATCCGTTCTCTCTTAAGACAAACGAGGGTAAATCCCCGGACCTATCGGCAGACCGACAAGATACCACGCCAGCAACATCAGCAGCCATACCACCAAAAAGAAAAGTGGATAGGGCAAAACTAACGAATAGTAAGTACCCAGTTTCGCGTCAGGTTTGTAGCGTTGCAGGAATCCAAGAAACAGTGGAACAAAAGGAGATACCGGCGCTAAAGGCAATACGGATGAGTCGGCAATACGAAAGAGGATTTGCGCAAATGCCGGGTGAAAGCCAAGTAGCATAAACATTGGTACGAAAATGGGGGCCAGAATCGACCAGATTGCGGAACCGCTGGCGATAAACATGCATAAGAAAGAGGAAAGCAACGCCAGACCGACAAACGCCGGGATGCCGCTAAGCCCTGAACTTTCGAGTATATCGGTCAGCCCCACCGCGATGAATTTCCCCATGTTGCTCCAGTTAAACATGGCGACAAACTGGGCCAGGGGAAAAACCATCACGATAAATCCCGCCATCTCTTTCATCGGTTCAATCATTAAATGCGGTAAATCCGCCTGACGTCGAATTGTGCGGGTAGCGATGCCATAAGCCAGCGAAACCACAAAGAAAAAGAGAATGATCAGTGGCACGATACCTTTAATAAAGGGGGATGGCATCACGGTGTGATTAATCGGATCGCGCAATATCCCATTTTCCGGGATCACCATCAGCGCAATTGCGGCAATAAAAAGTAGCGATACGACACCTGATATGCGTAAACCAAAACGCTGACTTTCGGTCAAGGTTTGCAGTTTCTCATCGCAATTTCCCTGCCATTGACCTAACCGCGGCTCAATGATTTTGTCGGTTATCAGGCCGCCAACAATCGTCAGTACGACTACGGAGCTGGCCATAAAATACCAGTTATCAATTACACTGACGTGCATTTGCGGATTGAACGCAGCCGCAGCCTCCGTGCTGATCCCCGACAGCAACACGTCGGTTGTGACAATCAGTAAATTAGCCGTAAAGCCGCAACCTACGCCTGCAATGGCGGCCAGTAAGCCTGCAACTGGATGCCTGCCCACCGCCAGAAAAATCAGCGCACCCATCGGTGGCATGATCACTAACGCCGCATCGGAAGAAATGTGGCTGAAAAAAGCAATAAACAGCGCCATATAACTGGCGTAGCGAGCATTCACATGCGATGCCATTTTAACCATCAACGCTGGCAGTAAGCCGACGCGCTCCGCCAGACCGGCACCTAAAACCAGCGCCAGGATCGCGCCAAGTGGAGCAAAACCGCTAAAGTTTTTAATAACATTGGGTAAAAACCAGTGTAATCCTTCCACACTGAGCAGGTTTTTCACGACCACTGGCGTACCATCGGTCGGGTTTTTCGCACTGACGCCAAAGGCCGACAAAATTGCCGTCGTCACCATGAGTACGATAATCAAATAGATAAAGAGCAAAAAAGGATGGGGAACCTTGTTACCAATTCTTTCGACCCAGCCATAGAGCTTCCCGGATTGGGAGGACGACGGTATGGATGACATACTCATGGGCATTCCTCGATTGTTGTGTTTGCGTTGTTGTTGTTATTTTAAAGGTGACGGTGTCACGTTTTTCGGAATAGGGCAGTGATACGGTTGCGTGTCCGTAACTTGCTGATGCTCTTGTTGGCATTCTTGCAATAGCCCTGAAACAGTGAAGAGATTGAGTGTGGTTGCTGCCATAGTTTTCGCCGCCAGCAGCATTCCTTTATGAGCAATAGACGTTCGCCCCTGGCTAACCAGTTGCCACGTATGTAGCGGTGTACCGACGGCGAAACAGGGGCTGAAACACTGGGCAACAGGCAGTTTCCAACTGACGTCGCCGACATCAGTCGATGCCGCAAGCACGTTATCGGTGGCGGCATATGGAGCGACTTCATTCGCCAGTACCGTTTCACGATGACGTATTGCAAAAGCCTTGCCGTTTTCTCCACCGGTTGCGGCGATATTATTCAGACTGTTTTGCCGATCGTTGGGGGTGAGCGTAGCCTGAATTTGTTTCGCAAAAGCCAGTTCTTCGGATTTCCATTCAGGGGTTCCAAAATGGGACAGAGCCTGGTACATGGCCTTTTCTAAGGTGCGATTAGGGAGATAACTGGAACAGGCTTTGTCGAAGCGGCATTCAACCGTGGTTTCGGTCATCAATGCCGCACCTTCGGCGATTTTGGCTACCCGATCATAAATATGCTGCACGTCGGTCATTTCGGGGGCGCGGATAAGATAAAGCACTTCTGCCTGCGCCTGGACCACGTTGGGCGAGATCCCGCCGCTCTCTGTGATGGCATAGTGTACGCGCGCTTTTTCAATAATATGTTCGTTGAGGAAGTTGGTGCCAGTGGTCATCAACGTTACGGCATCAAGGGCGCTGCGTCCCAAATGAGGGGAATTTGCAGCATGTGCTGCGATCCCTTTAAAGCGCCATGATGCTTGAATATTTGCCAGCGTGCGGGTATTGAACATACCGGCAAAGGCTTCCGGGTGCCAGGTGAGTGCCGCATCCACATCATCAAATACCCCCTCGCGGACCATGAACGTTTTACCCGAGCCGCCTTCTTCGCCAGGACAACCATAAAAGCGCACCGTGCCGCCTTGCCCATATTGTTCCAGCCATTTCTTGACGGCTATTGCTGCGGCAAAGGCGGCGGTTCCGAGCAAATTGTGTCCGCAACCGTGACCATTTTCACCTGGCGTCGTGGATGTAGGCTGCGCGCAACCTGCTTGCTGACTTAAACCTGCCAGGGCGTCATATTCCCCCAGCAAGGCGATAACCGGTTTGTCTTGACCAAACGAAGCAATAAAGGCATTTGGGATATTGCCTACGTTGCGAGTCACGGTGAAGCCTGCAGATTCCAGCGCCGAAGCCAGATGTTCCGCTGACCAGAACTCTTCAAAACGTGTTTCTGGATGATCCCAGATTTGATCAGCAATATCGGTATAACGTTGGCGATCGGCTTCAATCGCATCGTCGATAAAACGATAGATTTCCTGCATCAGATACCTCGCGTCCAGGGAAAATTGAGCGCGGTGCGCGCCAGCGTTTCGACGGCAATAGCGAGAACCTGCTCGTCAAAATCGAATTTTTCGTTGTGATGACCTGCCGCCAGCTGTGTGCCAAATACCATGTAGGAGGCTTGCCCTTGATGTCGCTGCACGCGGGCCATCATTAATGTGGCATCTTCGGAACCCGCAGGCGCTTCAACACGTTCAATGGCCTGATTGACCCCCGCGACCTGAGCCGCCTGGCTTTGTAACCATGCGACCCATTGCGGCGAAGGAGAACTGGCGGTAGCTGCACCCATCAGCCGAGTTTCAACGCCGACACCATACATGGCTGCTGCGCCCTGAATCGCTTGTTGTGCACGGTCAAAAACATATTGATTAATGACGTCGCTGGCCCCGCGTGTTTCCACTTTCAGCAACGCTGAGGCGGGAACCACATTACGACCGCTTCCTGCCTGCATAACGCCCACGTTTACTCTGGAAGCGCCTTCGCTGTGCGGGGCGATTGCATGCAGTGCAAGAGTTGCTTGTGCTGCCGCCAACAAGGCATTGTGACCATCTTCTGGTTTTGCGCCTGCGTGAGCGGCGGTCCCGGTGAAGTACGCGTCAAATTTGGTTGTTGCCATAAAATTATCACTGCCGCACACCACGGTGCCCGCAGGTACGCCAGTGCCAATGTGCACGGCAGTAAAATAATCAACATCATCCACTACACCTGCATCGACCATCGCCCGCGCGCCACGCGTACCTTCCTCTGCAGGCTGAAAAATCAGTTTGATGATGCCATGTAGTCCGGACTCGAACTGTTTAAGGGTGTGCGCCAGCCCAAGCCCAATAGCGGTATGTCCATCATGACCACAGGCATGCATCATTCCGGCGTTACATGACGCAAAACCGTCGCGGTAGGGGCGATGGCTGACATCCCGTTCTTCACTGAGATCCAGCGCGTCCATATCGACACGGAAAGCCATCACCGGACCGGGGCGACCGGTATCCAGGGTGGCGACGATGCCAGTGAAACCACCTTCAAAAGCCGCAATCCATTGTGCTAACGCACCTTGTTGAAGAGCGCGCTCGAATTCGCGCTGTAGAGTGAATTCATCAGGTAGTCCCATCCGACTACTTTCATTAACGACTTCGCGGCCCAGCGCCAGTGAATAGCCGAGCTGGTGCAATTCTTCTGCAACAAGGGTGGCTGTGCGGAATTCCACCCAGCCAGACTCTGCATAGCGATGAAAATCACGTCGCCAGTGCGATAATCTTGGGGCAAGCGAATTAACAAATTGATTCAAAGACTCCATAACCTTTCCCGTCATCAGTAAAAAATGTGACCCGGTTCACGTAGTGATAGTTTTTACTTATCACTAACTGATTTTTCACAGTTTTAACCGTTCATAAATTACCCTGACACAATCATCTGCATTAAAGTAGATGCCAGTTTCTTTGGTCTGATAAATAACGGTTATCGGTGGCGTCATGGCTTTTCAGGTAAAAATTCATCAAATTCGGGCTTTTGTTGAAGTGGCTCGTCAGGGCAGCATTCGCGGAGCGAGCCGAATGTTGAATATGTCGCAACCGGCACTGAGTAAATCTATTCAGGAGCTGGAAGAAGGGTTAGCGGCGCAACTCTTTTTTCGCCGTAGTAAAGGCGTGACGTTAACTGATGCCGGTGAAAGTTTTTATCAGCACGCCAGTCTTATTCTTGAAGAGCTGCGCGCAGCGCAAGAGGATATTCGCCAACGACAAGGGCAACTGGCAGGGCAAATTAATATCGGCATGGGGGCCAGTATTTCCCGCAGTCTGATGCCAGCTGTCATATCTCGTTTTCATCAGCAGCATCCGCAGGTAAAAGTACGCATTATGGAAGGGCAACTGGTGTCGATGATTAATGAATTGCGCCAGGGAGAACTGGATTTCACCATCAATACCTATTATCAGGGACCCTACGACCACGAATTTACTTTTGAGAAATTACTGGAAAAGCAATTCGCGATCTTTTGCCGCCCAGGACATCCCGCCATTGGTGCCCGTTCGATCAAACAGTTACTGGACTACAGCTGGACAATGCCGACGCCACACGGCAGCTACTACAAACAGTTGAGTGAATTGCTTGACGATCAGGCGCAAACGCCACAGGTCGGCGTAGTCTGCGAGACGTTTTCAGCCTGTATCAGTCTGGTGGCAAAAAGCGATTTTCTCAGCATACTACCTGAAGAAATGGGCTGCGATCCCTTGCACGGACAGGGGCTGGTGATGTTGCCGGTTAGCGAAATTTTACCGAAAGCGGCCTATTATTTGATTCAGCGGCGTGATAGTCGCCAGACACCACTGACCGCGTCATTAATCACGCAATTTCGGCGAGAAAGCGGCTATCTGCAAAGTTAAAACTGCATAAAAAAATAGAGTCTGTCGACATCCGCCAGACTCTACAGTACACACAGCAGTGCATCCGCGTCTTAAATCCGGCATGGTCTCCTCTGCGCCGGTGACTGTGTTATAACGGTTTTAACCTTTAGTTGCCAATTTTCTTCAGTGACAGATTTCACGAAAATATAAGTTACATTATTAACATCGTGAATGAATAATCATGCATAAGCATTTTGCTTAAAATATCGGCAATATTTGGAACTTATTACTGGAATTTTGGGTAATACGTTGTTGGACCGACCCGGTCTGGTTATCATATCGCGCTCTTAATTGCGGGAGGATGTAACATGAACCTTGACGACAAATCGCTGTTTCTTGACGCCATGGAAGATGTCCAGCCGCTGAAACGTGCTACAGATGTCCACTGGCATCCAACGCGTAACCAACGTGCGCCGCAGCGTATCGACACGCTGCAACTTGATAATTTCCTCACCACCGGATTTCTCGACATCATCCCGCTAAGCCAGCCGCTGGAGTTTCGGCGGGAAGGGTTGCAACATGGGGTGCTGGATAAGCTGCGCAGTGGTAAATATCCGCAACAGGCGAGCCTGAATCTTTTGCGCCAGCCGGTGGAAGAGTGCCGCAAAATGGTGTTCAGTTTCATTCAACAAGCCCTGGCGGATGGTTTGCGTAATGTGCTGATTATTCATGGTAAAGGGCGGGAAGATAAATCGCATGCCAATATTGTCCGCAGCTATGTGGCGCGCTGGTTGACCGAATTTGATGATGTCCAGGCATATTGTACCGCGCTACCGCATCATGGCGGCAGCGGGGCGTGTTACGTCGCACTACGTAAAACGGCGCAGGCAAAGCAAGAAAACTGGGAGCGCCACGCTAAGCGCAGTCGTTGATCTCGAGACGCATCCGCGGCTTATGCCGCCAGCACGCGGTTGCGTCCATCATTTTTCGCCCGATACAAAGCATCATCAACGCGTTTAAACAGTTCATCGATGCTTTCATTTCCTTCGTGATGCGCCACACCAATGCTGACGGTAAAGCGTGGTAAGCCCGAAATACTCACTTTTGCCACGCTTACGCGGATAGTTTCAGCCAGCGCAAGCGCGGTATCCAGTGGGGTTCTTGGTAGCAATAAGACAAACTCTTCGCCTCCCCAACGAAACACCAAATCGCCTTTGCGAGCGCAACTTTCGAGAGTGCGGGCGAGGGCGCATAACACCTCATCACCTTTAGAATGCCCATAGAGATCGTTAATGTGTTTAAAACGATCGGTGTCGATGAGCAATAAGCTGTAATCCTGAGCGATGGCGAGGTGCTGCATTTGGCCTGGCTCGGTAATGTGATAAAACTGGCGCCGATTCAGTAATCCGGTCATCGCGTCATGGTGGGCAGCATGTTCCAGCTGCTCCTCCAGCCGTTTTTGCTCAGTAATATCATGCACAATACATAACATGAGCTTGTCGCCATAAATTTCAATCGGCCCAGCATAGGTCTGCACATGACGAGTCGAACCATCCGCCAGTTTATGAACAAAATTCAAAGGCTTATGACCACCGGGTAAATGCGAGATTTCATGCATGATAGGCATGACGCGACGCCCGAGCATATTAATTTCCCAGGTATGTTTCTGGCACATCGTTTCATGGTTATAACCATAGAAATTGAGCGCGGCGAGGTTAGCATCGACGATTTGGCCATCTCGTGAGGGGTCAATCAACAACATTGGTGCAGAGTTAGTCAGAAAAAAGCGCGCATAAAAACCTTGTTTTTTGCGCTGATAATTTGCCGAGCGACTGGCTTTTAAACCCAGCGTTGCCGGCGCTTCGATACCTTCGAAAATAATCACCGGTTCTGCTTCTGTCAGCTCTCGCAAAACAAGCCGACAGCTTAATGCTGTTTCCTCTTCTTTACGTTGAACGGTGAGGATTTCGATAATATCGTGTTGGTTTTGCAGATCGGAGAGGTATTTCGGCAGTTCTTTTTGTGAGGAGACGGAATAGGGACCGGTTCGTAGCTGACTAAACGTGAGGTCTTGCATCAACAGTCGCGCCGCGCTGTTGGCATAAATTAACTGTTCCTCAAAGGGCGAAACGATCCAGACAGGACTGGTGAGTAAGTCCAGGGTATTGAAGTTGTGCGTAATCATTGAGATCCCGTTATTTTTATCAATTTTTGTTGCTATCCGATCGCAATAAAGCCACGTCATATGATCAGATAATTCTGATAATGATAGACGCTATTTAACACTTCACACGGTTTGTATATGGAAAAGCATTTTGCTTTTTGTATTCAATTTAGACAGAATTTTATTAATCATTTCAGGGTAATGGGGTGATGAGATGTTGCGTAACAGGGCCAGAAGGCTAGACTACAAAATAATGCGTTGATGATGGAGGCACTGTGGAAGCGATTAAGGGATCGGACGTTAATGTCCCGGATGCAGTATTTGCCTGGATGCTGGATGGTAGAGGCGGCGTTAAACCGCTGGAAAATACAGATGTGATTGATGAAGCGCATCCCTGCTGGCTCCACCTTAATTATGTACACCATGATAGCGCCCAATGGCTGGCGACAACACCGCTGCTTCCCAATAACGTACGTGATGCGCTGGCGGGCGAGAGCACACGGCCCCGAGTCAGCCGTCTCGGTGAAGGTACGCTGATTACATTGCGCTGTATAAACGGCAGCACCGATGAACGCCCCGACCAACTGGTCGCCATGCGTGTATATATGGACGGGCGGTTAATTGTTTCGACCCGACAACGCAAAGTGCTGGCGCTGGACGATGTGGTAAGCGATCTGGAAGAAGGCACTGGTCCGACCGATTGCGGAGGATGGCTGGTGGATGTGTGCGATGCGTTGACCGATCATTCCAGTGAATTTATTGAGCAGCTGCACGATAAAATTATCGACCTTGAAGATAATCTCCTCGATCAACAAATTCCACCGCGTGGATTTCTGGCGCTGCTGCGCAAACAATTAATTGTTATGCGTCGCTATATGGCACCGCAACGTGATGTTTATGCTCGTCTTGCCAGTGAGCGTCTGCCGTGGATGAATGATGATCAACGCCGCCGAATGCAGGATATTGCCGATCGCCTTGGGCGCGGCCTGGACGAAATTGACGCCTGTATAGCACGGACTGGCGTGATGGCGGATGAAATCGCTCAGGTGATGCAGGAAAATTTAGCCCGTCGCACCTATACAATGTCATTAATGGCAATGGTCTTTTTACCCAGTACGTTTCTGACCGGGTTATTTGGTGTCAACCTTGGTGGGATCCCTGGTGGCGGGTGGCAATTCGGATTTTCAATTTTTTGTATTCTGTTAGTCGTTCTTATTGGTGGTGTTGCTTTATGGTTGCATCGTAGTAAATGGTTGTAACAACAGCAATTTTCCCTACTATCTGTATACAAAAACGCCGCAAAGTTTGAGCGAAGTCAATAAACTCTCTACCCATTCAGGGCAATATCTCTCTTGCAGGTGAATGCAACGTCAAGCGATGGGCGTTGCGCTCCATATTGTCTTACTTCCTTTTTTGAATTACTGCATAGCACAATTGATTCGTACGACGCCGACTTTGATGAGTCGGCTTTTTTTTGCCTGTTATATATCAGCGTCTACCCTTTAAGAGTCCACCCAATGACCGGAGGGAAATATGACGACACTCATTTATTTGCAAATTCCTGTCCCTGAACCGATTCCTGGCGATCCTGTTCCAGTGCCCGATCCAATCCCTCGCCCGCAACCCATGCCTGACCCACCACCCGATGAAGAACCGATTAAATTGTCGCATCGTGAGCGTAGATCTGCGAGGATACGCGCTTGCTAATTTTTGCGTCGATGACCACGAGAACAGATTGTGACCGCTTTTTCTACCCTGAATGTTTTGCCTCCCGCCCAACTCACGAACCTTAATGAGTTGGGTTATTTGACTATGACGCCGGTGCAGGCTGCCGCGCTTCCGGCGATCCTTGCCGGAAAAGATGTTCGCGTGCAGGCGAAAACCGGCAGCGGCAAAACGGCGGCTTTTGGCCTCGGGCTGCTACAGAAAATTGATGCGTCGCTATTTCAGACCCAGGCTTTAGTGCTGTGCCCTACGCGTGAACTGGCGGATCAGGTGGCAGGTGAATTGCGTCGGCTGGCGCGTTTTCTGCCAAATACCAAAATTTTGACTTTGTGCGGTGGTCAACCGTTCGGTATGCAGCGTGATTCGTTGCAACATGCGCCGCATATTATCGTGGCAACCCCAGGTCGTTTGCTGGACCATCTGCAAAAAGGCACGGTATCACTGGATGCGTTGAATATGCTGGTGATGGATGAAGCCGATCGCATGCTGGATATGGGATTTAGCGATGCCATTGATGATGTTATCCGTTTTGCGCCAGCATCTCGACAGACGCTTCTGTTTTCGGCAACCTGGCCGGAAGCCATCACCGCAATCAGCGGACGAGTTCAACGCGAGCCATTGGCGATTGAAATTGACTCAACAGATGCTCTGCCTCCCATTGAACAACAATTTTATGAGACATCCAGCAAAGGCAAAATTCCGCTGTTGCAACGGTTATTAAGTTTGCATCAGCCATCCTCTTGCGTGGTGTTTTGCAATACCAAAAAAGATTGTCAGGCTGTCTGCGACGCGCTGAATGACATAGGGCAAAGTGCATTGTCGTTACATGGCGATCTGGAGCAACGTGACCGCGATCAGACCCTGGTACGTTTTGCTAACGGTAGCGCTCGTGTGCTGGTCGCGACGGATGTTGCTGCGCGTGGTCTTGATATTAAATCGCTTGAGCTGGTAGTGAACTTTGAACTGGCGTGGGACCCTGAAGTTCATGTACATCGCATCGGTCGTACAGCGCGTGCAGGAAATAGCGGTCTGGCGATCAGTTTCTGTGCCCCGGAAGAAGCACAGCGGGCCAATATCATTTCTGACATGTTGCAGATAAAACTTAACTGGCAAACGCCGCCAGTTAATAGTTCCATTGTGCCGCTGGAAGCAGAAATGGCAACGTTATGTATCGATGGCGGGAAAAAAGCCAAAATGCGCCCGGGTGATGTATTAGGTGCGCTGACAGGAGATATCGGGCTTGATGGCGCAGATATTGGCAAAATCGCCGTGCATCCGGCGCATGTCTATGTCGCGGTGCGTCAGGCTGTTGCTCATAAAGCATGGAAACAGTTACAGGGCGGGAAGATTAAAGGAAAAACGTGCCGGGTGCGGTTATTAAAATAATGAAATGTTGAATCGCAGGGTGCAAGAGTAAACATCTTCTTCGGGATTGCCGGATGCGACGCTGGCCGCGTCTTATCCGGCCTCCATAAGAGTAGCCCGATAAGCTTGCGCATCGGGCGCTATCCGGGTTATTTCACTTCAACCACATTCAGTCGTAACTCATCCAACTGATTTTCATCTTCTTCAGGCTGCCAACCCGCCGGTTGTAGAGGGATCTCTTCGCGATCAAACGCCAGATCACCCCCGTTAACCACTTCAGAACCGTGGGTAATGCCTTTGAAATCGAACAGGTTGGTATCGCACAGATGCGACGGCACCACATTCTGCATCGCGCTGAACATCGTCTCGATACGCCCCGGATAACGTTTATCCCAGTCACGCAACATGTCAGCAATCACCTGACGTTGCAGGTTAGGCTGTGAACCGCACAGGTTGCACGGAATAATCGGGAACGCTTTTGCATCGGCAAAGCGCTGAATATCTTTCTCGCGGCAGTAGGCCAGCGGACGAATCACAATATGTTTGCCATCATCGCTCATCAGTTTCGGAGGCATACCTTTCATCTTGCCGCCGTAGAACATATTTAAGAACAACGTTTGCAGGATATCGTCACGATGGTGACCCAGCGCGATCTTCGTCGCTCCCAGTTCCGTTGCGGTACGGTAAAGAATTCCGCGACGAAGACGAGAACACAGTGAGCAAGTGGTTTTGCCCTCCGGAATCTTCTCTTTCACGATACCGTAAGTGTTCTCTTCCACAATCTTGTACTCAATGCCCAGCTTTTCAAGATACTCGGGCAGAACGTGTTCCGGGAAGCCCGGTTGCTTTTGATCGAGGTTAACAGCCACCAGCGAAAAATTGATTGGCGCGCTTTGCTGCAAATTGCGCAGAATCTCCAGCATGGTATAGCTGTCTTTACCCCCGGAGAGGCAAACCATGATGCGATCGCCTTCTTCAATCATATTGAAGTCAGCAATGGCTTCGCCCACGTTACGACGCAGACGTTTTTGTAATTTGTTGAGATTGTATTGTTCTTTCTTACTAATTTCTTGATTTTGCGACATTTAAAAGCGACTCAATTCGTTATATGGCATCAGAAGAGTATGCGTCATGCCGGAACGCCCAGCATAAGAAATCTGATATAAAAACTGTGGCGTGTATGGTACGGATTAGAGGGGAAAATGTCAGCACATTTGCGAAATGAATCAAAAAGCCCGCAGCAATGTGCGGGCGTTAGTGTCAGCGCACAACCAGCACGGAGCACTCTGCGTGACGCACTACAGCTGCGGCGTTAGAACCGAGCAGATAAGTGGTGATATCCGGTCGATGGGAAGCAATGATGATCATATGAGCGGGGATCTTCTTCGCCAATTCCAGAATGCGGTCTTTGGGCGAGCCTTCCTCAACATGGACATGCACTCTGTCGGTTGGCAGTTTAAATTTTTTAATGATCTCTTCCAGTTGCGATTTGGCTTCCGCTTTCAGGTCATCCATTGCCGGTAATTCTGCGGAATACGCTAAACCCAGAGAGGCATAGTAGGGCAGTGAAGGTATTACCGTCAGGAAATGAACCTCTGCATCATCAATCTTTGCCTCTGCCTCAACGTGGCTAATCACGCGTTGAGTTAATTCTGAATCGGAAATATCGATAGGGACAAGAATCGTTCTGTTCATAAAACCTCCTGTTTTAGTATCCGCATAAAGTGTAACGCCAGATGACACTTTTTGTGTAATGACGGAGTTCACATTTTTAATTTAGATCAAAGGAGGAAGAATAAGCAGAAAAAGCCCGCCATAACAGCGGGCAGGAGGATTTAGAACTGATAAACCAGACCTAAAGCGACAATATCATCGGTAGAGATGCCGTTGGCAGCGTAGAAGCTGTCATCTTCATCCAACAGGTTGATTTTATAGTCAACGTAGGTGGACATATTTTTGTTGAAATAGTAAGTCGCGCCAACATCGGCGTATTTAACCAGATCTTTATCATCAACACCTGCCGGGTTGTCTGCACCACCGGCAGCGTGCAGGTCACGGCCTTTAGACATCAGGAAAGAGACTGCCGGACGCAGACCAGAATCAAACTGGTACTGTGCAGTGACTTCAAAGTTCTGGGTTTTGTTTGCAACAGCATAATCGCTGTCGCCAAACGGGGTCATATTACGCGTTTCTGAATACATGGTTGCCAGGTAAATATTGTTAGCATCGTATTTTAGCCCAGCAGTCCACGCGTCTGCTTTATCACCATCAGCCGCAGTATGGTTAACCTGGTCATTGGTGCGGTCAGAAGAGGTGTATGCCGCACCAGCGCTAAAGCCCATGCCTAAATCATATGTTGTGGAAAGACCCCAGCCGTCACCGTTTTCATGGCGAACATCACGTCCGTTGTTGGTGCCTTCCTGACCATTACTGGCTCCTTCGTTGTTACCTTGATACTGCACCGCGAAGTTCAGACCATTTACCAGACCGAAGAAATCAGTGTTACGATAAGTCGCGACGCCATTGGCACGACCAGTCATAAAGTTGTCTGCATTGGTATAAGAGTCACCGCCAAATTCAGGCAGCATATCGGTCCAGCCTTCGATGTCGTACAGTACGCCATAATTACGTCCGTAATCGAAAGAACCGTAATTTGCAAATTTCAGTCCGGCAAATGCCAGACGGGTCCATGACTGGTTTTTTGAAGATTCAGTGTTGTTTGCCTGAATATTGTATTCCCATTGACCGTAGCCAGTAAGTTGATCGTTAATTTGGGTTTCGCCTTTAAAACCCAGACGCGCATAGCTCTGGTCGCCATCTTTCGCTGAATTATCAGAAAAATAATGCAGGCCATCAACTTTGCCATACAGATCTAATTTGTTGCCGTCTTTATTATAAACTTCGGCTGCATGTGCAGCACCTGCGGCGAGCAGGGCAGGAATTAAAAGTGCCAGTACTTTGCTTTTCATTGAATAAATCCTTTAGTTATTTTATTTGCCTTTTATCCCCATTTCGGGGAATGAAAACATCCTAAAGGAGAAGTTCAGTTAGCCGATAAATATCATTTGTTACGCCTTAAGTAAAACCTTAATCAAATAATTCCTCTGAAATGATAATAAGTCTGGTGAATGTATCGAAGATAATACATACAAAATAAAAATTATACTTTTAATTTGCTATACGTTATTCTGCGCGAGTTATATGCCTTTATTGTCACAGATTTTATTTTCTGTTGGGCCATTGCATTGCCACTGATTTTCCAACATATAAAAAGACAAGCCCGAACAGTCGTCCGGGCTTTTTTTTAGAATTGGATAATCCTTATCCAGAGCATTTAATCGGTGTTGCTTTTTTCCGCTTTTCCGGCCATTTGTGCCAGGAAGTCATAGCGTTTTTGCAAATCAGCTGCGGCATCTTTCCATAACTGTTCTGCCACTTCTGGCTGCTGCGAATTCAGACGACGGAAACGCTGCTCGTGAAGTAACGTTTCTTCCAGTGCTTCTGACGGCGGTCGTGAATCCAGCGCCAGCGGCAGTTTGCCTTCATCGGCACGACGCGGATCAAAGCGATATAGCGGCCAGAAGCCGGTAGCAGTGAGTTGGCGCATCTGGTCGTGACTGAGTGCCAGATCGTAACCATGCTCTTCACACGGGCTATAAGCGATGATCAGCGATGGCCCCGGATACGCTTCCGCTTCCTGAATCGCTTTCACCGTCTGGTTGAGCTGCGCGCCGAGAGAAATCTGCGCCACATAAACATGACCGTACATCATCATACTGACGCCAAGATCTTTACGCGCTTTACGTTTGCCGTGCTCGCCAAACTTAGTCACCGCGCCAAGCGGCGTGGCTTTTGACGCCTGACCACCGGTATTGGAATAGCATTGCGTATCCAGCACCAGAATGTTGACGTTTTCCGTCAAACTCAATACATGATCCAAACCGCCAAAGCCGATATCGTAAGCCCAGCCATCGCCACCAATCAGCCAGATCGATTTTTCCACCAGTGCATCTGCATCACGTAGCAGTTCATGTGCTTCGGCAACATCGTTGAGTTGCTGACGTAAAGCTGCAACCTGTTCACGACGAACCTCTGGCGTGGCGTCTGATTTCAACGCAGTCAGTAATTCCGCCGGGATTTTATCGGCAAATTGATCCAGCAGACGCAGCACGCGGACACGGTGTTGATCGACCGTCAGGCGGAAACCAAGGCCAAATTCGGCGTTATCTTCAAACAGCGAGTTCGCCCATGCCGGTCCACGACCGTTGGCATCGGTAGTATACGGTGTAGAGGGCAGGTTACCGCCATAAATTGAAGAACAACCCGTAGCGTTAGCGATCAACATCCGATCGCCATAGAGCTGAGTCAGCAATTTAATATACGGCGTCTCGCCACAACCAGAGCAAGCACCTGAATATTCAAACAGCGGTGTAATCAGTTGCGATGTACGAATATCAATACGTTCCAGTTTGCTGCGATCGATTTCTGGTAAATTCAGGAAGAAGTCGTAATTGATTTTCTCTTCCTCGACATGTTCCAGGCGCGACATCATATTGATGGCTTTAATCTCTGGATCCTGACGGTCTTTCGCCGGGCAAACTTCGACGCACAGGTTACAGCCGGTGCAATCTTCCGGAGCTACCTGCAAGACATATTTCTGCCCGCGCATATCACGCGATTTTACATCCAGCGAATGCAGGCTGGCAGGGGCATTTTCCATTGCTTCAGGCGGCACCACTTTGGCGCGAATAGCTGAGTGTGGGCAAGCGGCAACGCAGTGGTTACATTGGGTACAGAGTTCCTCTTTCCAGATGGGGATCTCTTCGGCAATATTGCGTTTTTCCCAGCGGGTGGTACCCATCGGCCAGGTGCCGTCTGGCGGCAGCGCCGAAACGGGGAGAGCATCGCCAAGTCCGGCGAGCATCGCAGCGGTAACGGTTTTCACGAAATCAGGAGCAGCATCGGAAACCACAGGCGGTCGATTGGCGCTGTGCGGATTAACCGGCTGCAGCGGAACTTCTTCTACCGATTCACGCGCCAGTGCCAGAGCCTGCCAGTTGCGTTCCACCAGATCCTGGCCTTTGCTGCTGTAGCTTTTGGCAATCGCGCCCTGCAATTCGGCCAGGGCGCTATCGCCAGGCAGAATTTGTGTCAAATGGAAAAATGCCATCTGCATGACAGTATTAATACGGGCCGCCAGGCCACATTCGCGGGCAATTTTCGCCGCGTTAATCACATAGAAACGCGCTTTTTTCTGGTTTAGCACGGCCTGAACTTCCTGCGGTAAGCGCGACCACACTTCCTCTGCGCTGTACGGCGTGTTGAGCAGGAAAATGCCGCCAGGTTTCAAACGTTCAGCCATCTGATATTTGTCGATAAACTGCAACTGGTGACAGCCAACAAAATCAGCCTGGGAAATGAGATAAGCGGAACGAATCGGCTGCTCGCTCACGCGAAGGTGAGAAACCGTCAGGCCGCCTGCCTTTTTGGAGTCGTAAACAAAATAGCCCTGTGCGTACCACGGCGTGGAATTACCGATAATTTTGATATTGTTTTTGGTCGCGGAAACGCTGCCATCACTACCAAGACCATAAAACAAGGCTTCCAGTTTCGCCGAGTTTGGCAGGGTGTTTTCCGGTAACGGAAGTGACAGATTGGTCACATCATCGTAAATACCAACCGTAAAGCGCGCTTTCGGTTTAGCCGCGTTGAGCTCGGCAAATACCGCCAGTACACAGTCCGGGCCAAATTCTTTGGATGAAAGACCATAGCGCCCGCCGATGACACGGGGCAGGGTTTCGCGCTCGCCATTATTAAAGGCTTCTGCCAGTGCAGTCATCACATCCAGATACAGGGGTTCCGCTTGCGCACCTGGCTCTTTGGTGCGATCCAGCACCGCCACTATCCGAACAGAGTCCGGCAATGCTTGCAGTAAGTGTTTGGCGGAGAAGGGGCGGTACAGGCGAACTTTCAGCACGCCGACTTTTTCGCCACGGGTCAGCAATTCATCAACCACTTCTTCACATGTGCCAATGGCAGAGCCCATCAGGATAATCACCCGTTCCGCTTGTGGATGCCCGTAATACTCAAACGGCTGATACTGGCGACCTGTCGCGGCAGCGAAATCATTCATTGCCTGTTCAACATGGTCATAGACTGCGTTGTACCATGGGTTGGTGGCTTCGCGAGACTGGAAATAAGTGTCAGGATTGGCGGACGTACCGCGGATCACCGGATGTTCCGGGTTGAGTGCACGGGCGCGATGAGCATCAATTTCTGCCTGCGGCATCAGTTCAAGAATAGTGTCATCGGCCAGCGGGACAATTTTATTGATCTCGTGGGAGGTGCGGAAACCATCAAAGAAATGAATAAATGGCACGCGACTTTTCAGCGTCGCAATGTGCGTAATGAGAGCAAAGTCTTGCGCCTCCTGGACGTTTGCTGCACACAACATCGCGCAACCCGTCTGGCGCACTGCCATGACGTCGGAATGATCGCCAAAAATAGAGAGTGCATGTGTGGCAACGGTACGAGCCGCAACATGCAGGACAAACGGCGTCAGTTCGCCTGCCAGTTTGTACAGCGTTGGGATCATCAGCAGCAAACCCTGCGATGACGTAAACGATGTTGAGAGGGCGCCAGTTTGCAAAGCACCATGCACGGTAGCGATAGCACCCGCTTCCGACTGCATTTCAACCACGCGTGGTGTGTCTCCCCAAACGTTTTTCAAGCCGTTTCCGGCCCATGCATCAGCCTGTTCTGCCATCGTGGAACTGGGGGTAATAGGGTAGATGGCGATAACTTCACTGGTGCGAAACGCCACCGAAGCAACCGCGCCATTACCGTCAATAGTAATCATATGACACCCTTACATTGCGCAAATGAGGGGCGCACGAAATTGCTGCGCGCCCAGTAGTTATCTTTCAATTTTAGCAAATGGCTTTCTTCTGCATTTTCGCTTTTGTGTCCCCCACATCAGCGTAATGAATGTTTTGATCAAACAGAGGGCAAAAAAATAGCCATAAAAAAGTAAAAATGCGGGGCAACGCGCAGGACAGCTCTCGACGCCGCCCTCTGTGCTGCCTATTATTTATGGCGGTGTCGTTTGGCTTGAAGATCAGAGGAAGAAAAGATGCGAGCAGCGTTTTGGGTAGGGTGTGCCGCTTTATTATTGTCGGCGTGTAGTAGTGAACCTGTTCAGCAGGCGACTGCGGCGCACGTAGCGCCAGGTTTAAAAGTGTCGATGTCCAGTAGTGGAGAAGCAAATTGTGCAATGATCGGCGGTTCGCTTTCTGTTGCCCGTCAACTGGATGGTACGGCGATTGGGATGTGTGCATTACCCAACGGCAAACGCTGTAGCGAACAGTCACTTGCCGCCGGGAGCTGTGGCAGCTATTAATTCATTAAATCCGCCAGCTTATAAGTTAATGTCTGTTTCGCGGTCGCCAGCGTTAACTGGTTCGCGGTCAGATCCACTTGTGCACCTTCTTTCAGCATTTCGCTAATGGTGTTATCGAGTTCATTAAGCTGCGGGTTAGCGCACATCATACGGGTCATTGCCAGCCCTTTGGCTGTCAGTTCACCATTTGACAGTTTGCCTTCACCGCTAAAGCGGTTACACATGCTGCCGGAAATCATCATCTTTTCACCAAAGCTGATTTCTGGCGGGTTTTTATCGCTGGTCACGGGCTTACCGTTTACGCTTTCCAGCACAAAGCGATGATGCTGTAGCTGTTCTGGGGTTACAGCAATTTTGTCATTACTTACACATCCCGCCATCAGCAGGCTTAGCGCAACAAGCGCGGCTACTTTCTTCATTGTGGTTCTCAATTACGGTTTCTGACTGAGGAATATTTTAAGAATAGAGGATGAAATATCTTTGGGGATTATCTGAATAAGCTCCCCTGGCGTACAGGGGAGCGGCAAGATTAAACCAGTTCGTTCGGGCAGGTTTCGCCTTTTTCCAGATTGCTTAAGTTTTGCAGGGTAGTTTGGGAAATACTGGTCAGAGCTTCTGCTGTCAGGAATGCCTGGTGCCCGGTAAACAGCACGTTGTGGCAGGCAGACAGACGACGGAAGACATCATCCTGGATTACGTCGTTGGATTTATCTTCAAAGAACAGATCGCGTTCGTTTTCATACACGTCCATACCCAACGAACCAATTTTCTGATTTTTCAGCGCTTCAATTGCCGCCTGAGAATCAATCAATGCACCGCGACTGGTATTGACGATCATCACGCCATTTTTCATCTGATCGAAGGCGGCTTCGTTCAACAGATGGTAGTTTTCCGGTGTCAGCGGGCAGTGCAGAGAGATAACGTCTGATTCAGAGAACAGGGTTGGCAGATCGACATACTCCACACCGAGTTCCAGCGCCGCCGCACTTGGATACGGATCGAACGCCAGCAGACGCATTCCAAAACCTTTGAGAATGCGCAGCATCGCCACACCGATTTTACCAGTACCGATAACGCCTGCCGTTTTGCCATACATGGTAAAGCCGGTCAGACCTTCCAGAGAGAAGTTGGCGTCACGCGTACGCTGATATGCGCGATGGATACGGCGGTTCAGCGTCATCATCATACCGATGGCGTGTTCAGCAACAGCTTCTGGATCATAGGCTGGAACACGGACTACTTTCAGCCCTAGTTCTTTTGCTGCGTCAAGGTCAACGTTATTGAAACCGGCACAGCGCAGGGCGATATATTTAACGCCGTGCTTTTTCAGTTCTTCCAGCACCGGGCGGCTGCCGTCATCGTTTACGAAAATACATACCGCTTCGCAGCCATTGGCCGTTTTAGCGGTTTTTTCCGTCAGCAGAAAGTCAAAAAATTCCAGCTCAAAGCCAAAGGACTCGTTCACCTGTTGCAGGTACTTCTTGTCGTACTGTTTTGTGCTATAAACGGCGAGTTTCATAAGACTTTCTCCAGTGATGTTGAATCACATTTAAGCTACTGAAAATATTTTACAAAATTTCAAATATAATTGAAAGCTATGGCGATATTGAAAAATTCATCAACAACTATGCTTAGTGTAGGCGCAACCTTCAACTGAACGGTTAAACATGCCACAATACCCGTATTGAATGCTTAATTTTTCGCTAAATCAGGATATTAACTACCCATGTTGGGTAAATATAAAGCCGTTCTCGCGCTGCTATTACTGATTATTCTTGTGCCGTTGACGCTACTGATGACGCTCGGGTTGTGGGTTCCCACGCTGGCGGGCATCTGGCTACCGCTCGGCACACGTATTGCTTTAGATGAAAGCCCACGCATTACGCGTAAAGGTTTAATCATTCCCGATCTCCGTTATCTGGTAGGAGATTGTCAGCTTGCACATATCACAAACGCCAGCCTTTCTCATCCCAGCCGCTGGTTATTGAACGTCGGCACGGTAGAACTTGATTCTGCTTGTCTGGCGAAATTGCCGCAGACGGAGCAATCGCCAGCCGCTCCGAAAACCCTCGCGCAGTGGCAGGCCATGTTGCCTAACACCTGGATCAATATCGATAAACTGATTTTTTCTCCCTGGCAGGAATGGCAGGGAAAACTCTCTCTCGCATTAAACTCCGATATCCAGCAACTGCGTTATCAGGGCGAAAAAGTTAAATTTCAAGGCCAGCTGAAAGGGCAACAACTTACAGTCAGCGAACTGGATGTCGTCGCGTTTGAAAATCAGCCGCCAGTTAAACTGGTGGGGGAATTTACTATGCCGCTAGTGCCGGATGGACTTCCTGTAAGTGGTCATGCTACTGCGACGTTAAACTTGCCGCAGGAGCCTTCACTGGTGGATGCCGAGCTGGACTGGCAGGAAAATAGCGGGCAATTGATTGTGCTGGCACGGGATAACGGCGATCCGTTGCTCGATCTGCCGTGGCAAATTACTCGCCAACAATTGACCGTAAGCGATGGTCGCTGGAGCTGGCCGTATGCAGGTTTTCCTTTGAGTGGACGACTGGGTGTCAAAGTCGACAACTGGCAGGCAGGGCTTGAGAATGCTCTGGTCAGCGGACGACTGAGTGTGCTGACCCAGGGGCAAGCGGGTAAGGGCAACGCGGTGCTTAATTTTGGCCCAGGAAAATTAAGCATGGATAACAGCCAGCTGCCTATGCAACTGACCGGTGAAGCGAAACAGGCGGACCTCATTTTATATGCCCGTTTACCTGCGCAGCTAAGCGGAAGTCTGACTGACCCAACGCTGGCCTTTGAGCCAGGCGCGTTATTACGTTCGAAGGGAAGAGTCATCGATTCGCTGGATATTGATGAAATCCGCTGGCCTTTAGCGGGTGTAAAAGTCACCCAACGTGGTGTTGACGGACGTTTGCAGGCCATTTTGCAGGCGCATGAAAATGAACTGGGCGATTTCGTACTGCATATGGATGGGCTGGCGAATGATTTTCTCCCTGACGCTGGCCGCTGGCAGTGGCGCTACTGGGGAAAAGGGAGTTTTACACCGATGAATGCCACCTGGGATGTCGCAGGAAAAGGTGAGTGGCATGACAGCACGATTACGCTGACCGATCTCTCAACCGGCTTTGACAAATTGCAATACGGGACAATGACGGTAGAAAAGCCGCGATTGATTCTCGACAAGCCCGTCGTCTGGGTACGTGATGTGCAGAATCCTTCGTTCAGCGGCGCGCTGTCACTGGACGCCGGGCAAACGCTGTTCACGGGTGGCAGTGTGTTACCGCCATCAACCTTAAAATTTAGTGTCGATGGACGCGATCCGACATATTTCCTCTTCAAAGGGGATTTACATGCTGGTGAGATTGGGCCGGTGCAGGTAAATGGACGCTGGGACGGCATTCGCCTGCGCGGTAACGCCTGGTGGCCTAAGCAATCGTTGACTGTGTTTCAACCGTTGGTGCCACCCGACTGGAAGATGAACTTACGCGATGGCGAGCTGTATGCCCAGGTTGCATTTTCTGCTGCGCCTGAACAAGGATTCCGCGCGGGAGGGCACGGTGTGTTGAAAGGCGGTAGTGCCTGGATGCCAGATAATCAGGTCAACGGTGTCGATTTTGTCCTGCCTTTCCGTTTTGCCGATGGAGCCTGGCATCTGGGGACTCGCGGCCCCGTTACGTTGCGAATTGCCGAAGTGATTAATCTGGTGACAGCGAAAAATATTACGGCTGACTTGCAAGGGCGTTATCCGTGGAGTGAAGACGAACCATTGTTGTTGACCGATGTTAGCGTCGATGTGTTAGGCGGTAACGTGCTGATGAAACAATTACGCATGCCGCAACATGACCCGGCGCTGTTGCGGCTGAATAATCTCTCATCCAGCGAACTGGTTAGCGCCGTCAATCCGAAACAATTCGCCATGTCCGGGGCATTTAGTGGGGCATTGCCTTTATGGCTGAACAATGAAAAATGGATAGTTAAAGACGGCTGGCTGGCAAATAGCGGACCAATGACTTTGCGGCTGGATAAAGACACCGCAGATGCGGTGGTGAAAGACAATATGACTGCGGGTTCAGCGATTAACTGGTTGCGCTATATGGAAATTAGCCGTTCATCGACAAAAATTAATTTAGATAATCTTGGTGTGTTAACCATGCAGGCCAATATTACAGGTACCAGTCGCGTCGACGGTAAAAGTGGTACGGTAAACCTTAATTACCATCATGAAGAGAATATTTTTACCCTGTGGCGCAGTTTACGCTTTGGCGATAATCTCCAGGCATGGTTGGAGCAGAACGCGCGTCTGCCGGAAAATGGCTGTCCGCAAGGAAAAGGGTGTGAGGAAAAACAATGAAAATTTTACTGGCTGCGTTGACGTCATCTTTTATGCTGGTTGGCTGTACGCCTCGCATTGAAGTCGCTGCACCTAAGGAACCGATCACTATCAATATGAACGTTAAAATTGAGCATGAGATCATCATTAAGGCAGACAAAGATGTCGAAGATTTACTCAAAACCCGTAGCGATCTTTTCTGAGGGGATGATGAAGAAAACATTACTTCTTTGTGCGTTTCTTGTTGGACTGGTAAGCAGCAATGTAGTGGCATTAACACTGGACGAGGCCAGAATTCAGGGGCGGGTAGGTGAAACATTTAACGGTTATTTGGTTGCGTTGAAAACGGATGCTGAAACAGAGAAATTAGTAACCGAGATTAATGCCGCACGTAAAGTGAGTTATCAACAACTGGCAAAGCAAAATAATGTATCGGTAGATGATATCGCGAAGCTTGCCGGACAAAAGCTTGTAGCTCGGGCCAAACCGGGGGAATATGTGCAGGGAATTAACGGGAAATGGTTGCAAAAATAAGCACTATGCAACAGCGATATTTCAATGATTTAATTTAAAGGCTGTATAGATATTTTATGGGTGTCCTATTTTTCCAATGCCATCATGAATATCATCATCAACCTCAATATTAAGGGTTTTTATAGTCAACCCAAATATGGACGGCATCGCTCATTTAAGTGAAGTTACGAGGTTTATGGGATTGCTTGTAACACCACATTGTTTTTAGCATCTTGCAAGCCTCATCTTCTGTCAACGCCTGGTAAACCTGTCAGGGGCAGTCAACAACAAACCGCAGTAGATAACCTCCAGATTTTCAGTGGGTTGATTAAATGGAACATGGTTGAAATGTTAATATTTTCACGATGAATGAATTTCCGGAGTGGTCAGTAATATGAATCAGCTACCCAATTTGACGCTGACATTGCTTTTTGTCTGATTATTGTTAGAGGATGTGTATTAATGCAACAAATAGCCTAAGTAATCGAATAATTTGTTTTTTATGTGTCTACATTGAGGTTTCGAAATACTAATTAAGTTGAATGTTCTGGGATTGCTAAATAAAATTTCAAGAGCAGGCATTAAATCATGACACAGCCTGTGGCTATTTCTTATCTATTACTCATATTTTATTATTTGAAATGTCATTCATTGAAAAGGATTTCTCATGCAAAAGAAAACGTTATTATCAGCGTGTATCGCTATAGCGTTAAGTGGCCAAAGCTGGGGGGCGGAAATAACAGAAGGCGAGAGTGCAGACAGTATGCGCAGAAGCTCTCAAATGACATGTCAGTCAGAAGGGCACGCCCGACCGTCAACGAAGTTGAAAACAGTGCCAGAAAAATGTGCTGTTGTTACAAATAATGGTTTCAGCTCGTTACTGGCATTAGGTGCCACGGCGGTACTGGCAACACTCGCAGTGATTGAATTGTCTCATGACAATGATCATTCTGCTCACTCTTCTTTTCCCCAGCCCATACCGCCAGATGATAATGGCCCTCTACCGCTACCCGTTCCCAGTGATGAAGATTCAGGTATACCTGTAAAGCCAGATAACGGCGGTAATGTTACTCCACCCGACAATAGCGGTGATGATGTTGACCCCCCGAGAACAGAACCCGTTGTCTTTGATAACAATGTGACATGGGACAAGGACGCGCAAACCCTGAAGATTCGCGGGGCGACGTTCACTTATACCCAAAATGAAGATGGTAGCTACACGCTGACGGCAAAAGATGGCCGAAAAACCATTGTGACTGAGTGGGAAAACCATGAAGAGACTCATACCGCCATGTTTAGTGGTGTGAGTACCACAGGTGATATGGAATGGCGCTACGATGACGAAGGTAAACTCCACGTCACACAGTTAGCCAGTGTCGTGTCTGATGGAACAACGGACAGAATAATTACCGTTAATGATGCGATTATCACTGACCAGGGCGGTAACACGGCCCTGAATGGCGGCACGGTGATGATGATTAATGGTAACAACATTGCGCTGACAAACGAGGGTAAAACAGAGGCTGTCGGTGAAGGTTCGGTGGTCGGTATCCTGACCGGCGATAATATAACCATCAATAATAACGGTCAGACGGTGGTCGATGCTGGCACGGCGGTTATCGTCAATGGCGATCGTACAATCTTAAATAACACTGGCGACTCCACTGTCAATAACGGCGGAATAGGGGCCGTTATTAGCGGTAATGATGTCAGGACCGATAATAAAGGACATATGACGGTTGATGGGCAAAATTCAACGGGCAGCAAAATCGTTGGTAATAATGCGACGGTTATACAGGAAGGGGATTTATACGTTAGCAATGCTGCACGGGGTATTGATGTTGAGGGTAATGGCGCGATCGTCAGCAACAAAGGAAATATAACGGTCGTGGATGAAAATTCGCAGGGTGTTTCTCTCAGTGGTGATGCGTCGACGTTCATTAACAGGGGGGATATATCCGTCAGTAATGGTAGTTCAGAGGCCAATGCGACAGGGATTCTGATTGAGGGTAATCATTCTACCCTTATCAATGTGGGGGACATCATTGCTGATAATTTCAGTACCGGGATTCGCATCATCGGAGATGATGGTCTGATTTCTCTGGCTGGCCGTGTGGATGTAGGGGATTATTCAACCGGTCTGGATGTCTCTGGAAATAATAACGCCATGACGCTGGCGACAAATGAGCTTAATGTGACCGGCAGTGTTGCGACAGGGGTAAATGTAGCCGGTGATGGCAATGAAGTTGAAATTACCGGTAATATTCTGGTGGATAAAAATCAGGCCGGAGAGCATTCAATAAATGACTTTTTTACCCCTTCTGTTGGCATTCAGGTGCAGGGACACGACAATAATATCGTATTAAATGGCAATCTTACCGTTGTTGCTGACAGTGAAGTCACTTCTCGTATCTATAATGAAATGGATGGCAGCCAGGAAAATATTAATGGTCTGGTTGTGTCGGGTGACGGTAATACCGTCGAAATTAATGGTGGTATCCATTTAGCTGGCGAAGAAAATACTCTACAGGATGGCTCCACACCTGCTTTAAAACGTAATGGTTATGGCGATACGCCTGTTATCAAAATCGATGGGCACTCTACTCTGTATCTAAATGGGGATTCAACAATCAGTGGTGTTTTTCCGCTTGGATTAGGCGATATCATTCAACTGAATAACCGAGCCCATTTAGAACTTGGCCGCAACGCCACTTTTATCCTAAAAGATATAAATACATTTGAACATTATAATAGTGACACATCACAGGTTGTACTGGTGAATTCCGGTTCGCAGATGATAAATAATGGTGATGTAGAACTGGGTAATATTGGCTTTGCCAGGGCTACTGGTGAAGAGTCGCTAGCTGTAAATAATAACAACGTAACGATTTCTATCTACGGCGTAGAGGGGAATACATCAGACTCTGCTAGTTCTGCGTATTTGAGCGTCTATGGTGGTCGAGTTGTTAATAACAGTGCCATCACCAGTAAGGTACTCGCGCAGGGACGTATTTTCAATAGTCTGAACGCTCAAGGTTTGAGTGACCCTTTAATTTTTAATAATCAAGTCATTAGTCTGACGGGGATGACGGCAGGCAACAATGGCACCGCTTTAAATAATACTGCCGGTGAGATCCAAATGTACGGCCGGGGGAGTGTTGGCATGCTGGCCTCCAATAATTCAACCATTGACAATATGGGTAAGATTTTCATTGACGCATTATGGGTTGATGAAAACGATACTTCCAGTCTGGCGTCCAATATCGCTCATGACAGCGCCAAAGATTATGCTGTCGGGATGGCTGTGGGTACAGACAGTTCTGGTGCCAGCGTTAATTCTACCGCCATTAACCAGCAGGGTGGTGAAATAACACTCTATAATTCCGGTGCCGGTATGGCTGCGATGAAGCCAGGTAACATTATTATTAACCAGGGAACTATAAATCTGGAAGTAAATGAAAATGATGATGATACGCTGGGGCCAAATAAATTGGTCGGCATGGCTGTTTACAATGGTGCCACTGCGATTAATGATCAGACGGGCATCATCAATATTAATGCTGAAAACGGGCAGGCGTTCTATAACGATGGCAGCGGGACTATCGTTAATTACGGATCCATCTGTACTTTTGGGAAATGCCAGGACAATAACGCCTATAACCCGACTGACGGGTTTGTTTCATTAAGCTGGAGAAATGGTGACATTATTTCGGCTGACGGGGAAACGCTTAACCTGTATTCATATGGCGGTACTACTGATATCACGGCAACCGCCGAAACCCTGGTAACAAACACGGGTACGGTCACCGGGGGACCTGTCACCGTGGCTGACTTTGGTCATCTGGTCAATGAAACCACGGGCAGTATTATTGAGGTTGATATCGCAACCGGTGGGGAATACACCAACCACGGCACGACAAAAACTGTTTCTGTGGATGGCGGCGTGTTCACTAACGAAGGTACGGTGAGCGGGCAAGTCGGAACGACTGTTGCAGGATCGGTTATTCACAACTCAGGCAGCATCAACACGGTTGACCAGTGGGCCAGCAATTTTTATAACACCGGAACGGTGAACGCCTGGAAAGGTTCTTCCGGGTCTGCCGTAATGAATAATCAGGCCGGTGGAAAAGTAGAGAAAATAACTTTTGCTGCAGCCTCTACCTTTAATAATGCTGGTACCGTAAATAATGCATCGGTTGATAAAGGTGGCACCTTCAACAATCTGGAAGGCAGTGTGGCAACGGTGGCGACGAATGCGCTGTGGACAGGACATTTTAATAATTGGGGGACAGTAGAAGGTGACATGAGAATTAGCACCGGTGGTGATGGGCATACGTTCTATAATGGCCAGTCTGGCTTCATCAACGGGCAGATCCTGACATCAAACACGGCCAGCAAGGCAATAAACGACGGCATTATTAATATCGACAAAAATAGTAATGTGGCGATGTCGGCGCACGGTAAAGCCAAAATGATCAACAACGGCACCATTAACGTTGGCACGCAAGGAACTACCAGGACAGGCATGGTAGGGATGCAACTGGAATCCGATGCCACGGCTGATGCGGTGATTGAGAATAACGGCACCATCAATATATATGCCAGCAATTCATATGCCTTCAGCAAGCTCGGGAGCAATGGTCATATTGTTAACAACGGCACTGTTTATATTGACGACAGCGTGAATGGTTCCGGATTAATTAAACAATCTGGCACGGTGATGGAGGGCAGTGGTGAAGGGGGAGACGGTACGGAAGTACACTATGTCGACTTTACCGCGCCGGAAGAACCCACCATTACGCCATACGACGACAGTCATTCTTCTTCCGTTAGCCGCAACGATGGCATGAACAACCTCAATGGTTACGTGGTGGGGACGAACGCCGATGGTAGCGCTGGTAAGCTGATGGTCAATAACGCCAGTATGAAAGGCGTGGAGATCAACACTGCTTTTGCGGCGGGAACGGCGGACAAAACCGCCAGCTTTGATGATGTGGTGCAAGGCAGCAACCTGACCGATGCGCAAGCGATCACTTCGACATCTGTTGTCTGGCAGGCGACAGGCAGTACCGACGCCAGCGGCAACGTTGACGTGACCATGAGCAAAAAAGCCTACACCGATGTGGCGACGGATGCCTCAGTGAATGACGTGGCAAAAGCGCTGGATGCGGGTTACACCAACAATGAGCTGTATACCAGTCTGAACGTCGGCACCACTGCAGAGCTGAACAGCGCACTTAAGCAAATTAGCGGTAGCCAGGCGACCACGGTATTCCGCGAAGCGCGTGTGTTAAGCAATCGCTTTAGTATGCTGGCAGACGCAGCACCGAAGATGGGCAACGGTCTGGCATTTAACGTGGTGGCGAAAGGCGATCCGCGTGCAGAGCTGGGGAATAATACCGAGTACGACATGCTGGCGCTGCGCAAAACCCTCGACCTGAGCGAAAACCAGACCATGAGCCTGGAGTACGGTATCGCCCGTCTGGACGGCGATGGTGCGCAGAAAGCGGGTGATAATGGTGTTACAGGCGGCTACAGCCAGTTCTTTGGCCTGAAGCATCAGATGTCCTTTGACAACGGTATGAGCTGGAATAACGCGCTGCGCTACGATATTCACCAACTGGACAGCAGCCGTTCGGTGGCTTACGGCGACATCAGTAAGACGGCAGACACGAATGTGAAACAACAGTACCTGGAGTTCCGCAGCGAAGGGGCGAAAACCTTTGAACCGCGCGAAGGGCTGAAAATCACGCCATATGCGGGTGTGAAACTGCGTCACACGCTGGAAGGCGACTATCAGGAGCGCAATGCCGGAGACTTTAACCTGAGCATGAACAGCGGCAGCGAAACGGCGGTGGACAGCATCGTCGGGCTGAAGCTGGACTACGCAGGGAAAGACGGCTGGAGTGCGAACGCCACGCTGGAAGGTGGGCCGAACCTCAGCTACAGCAAGAGCCAGCGCACGGCAAGCCTGGCAGGCGCAGGCAGCCAGCACTTTAATGTCGATGATGGGCAGAAGGGCGGCGGCATCAACAGTCTGGCAAGCGTCGGCGTGAAGTACAGCAGCAAAGAAAGTTCGCTGAATCTGGATGCTTACCACTGGAAAGAGGATGGTATCAGCGATAAAGGCGTGATGCTGAACTTCAAGAAAACGTTCTAATTTTTAGTATGTGATGCATAAACCGCAACGCTGATACAGGTTGCGGTTTTTTATTGCCGGATGCGGCGCTTGACGCGTTTTGTTTTGGTGTTTTTCAGGACAATAGAGCAACTCATCCAGTAATCTTGTTTACGCCTTCGCATTATTTAACTCTTTTCGTTTCTATACTGATTTTTCTTAATCCGTTTTATTACAGGGCAGGGTGCGATGAGCAGCAACACATTTACTCTCGGTACAAAATCCGTTAACCGTCTTGGTTATGGCGCGATGCAACTGGCAGGTCCTGGAGTTTTTGGTCCCCCAAGGGATCGCCACGTCGCTATAACCGTGCTGCGCGAGGCGCTGGCATTAGGCGTTAATCACATTGATACCAGTGACTTTTATGGTCCACACGTCACCAATCAGATTATCCGCGAAGCGCTTTATCCTTACTCTGACGACCTGACCATTGTTACTAAAATTGGGGCGCGGCGTGGAGAGGACGCCTCCTGGTTGCCCGCATTTTCTCCGGCAGAGTTGCAAAAAGCGGTACACGATAATCTACGTAATCTCGGACTGGACGTACTGGATGTGGTCAACCTGCGCGTTATGATGGGGGATGGTCATGGCCCAGCGGAAGGATCGATTGAAGCCAGCCTGACCGTGCTGGCAGAGATGCGACAACAAGGCCTGGTAAAACATATTGGCCTGAGCAACGTCACACCGACGCAGGTTGCAGAGGCACGCAAGATTGCCGAAATCGTCTGCGTGCAGAACGAATACAACATTGCTCATCGTGCTGATGACGCAATGATTGATGCTTTGGCTCGTGACGGCATTGCCTACGTGCCGTTCTTCCCGCTCGGGGGCTTTACGCCGCTGCAATCCTCCACGCTTTCCGATGTTGCTGCGAGCCTTAATGCGACACCAATGCAGGTAGCGCTGGCGTGGCTGTTACAACGTTCACCGAATATTTTGTTGATTCCTGGAACATCTTCTGTTGCGCATTTACGGGAGAATATGGCTGCTGAAAAATTGCATCTTTCTGCGGACGTGTTGTCTACGTTGGATGGTATTTCGCGAGAATAACGAATATACAAAAGGGAAAGATGCATTTCCCTTTTGTTTCTTTTTTAATGGCATGGAGTGCATATGTTTAAGGCCAGGATTTGCGGCTGGATACGTTTACTTCCCCTGTTTATCCTGAGTCTTCCAGTACAGGCGGAACTTCGATGTGTTGCAAATGCAGTTGATATTAATCCATTTTTATCTGCGGCTACCGCTGAAGATAAACAGCAAGTTGAACAAGCTATCAACAGTAGCGTGAATCTTGTCCCCTTCGGTTTATCTGCATCGGACTGGAAAGTGCATCGTGGCGATTTAGTGGTAGAAGGTAATATAGAGAGTAATCAAAAATTGATTGTTCTTGGCAATTTGACAGTCAAAGGTAATATTTCCACTTTCTCTCTTTCTAATCCATGGGTTATTCTCGGTAACGTGACGGCAACGAATATAGTTACGGATTCACCACTGTTAATTACCGGTTCGATAAATGCAAGTGGACTGGTATTTATCGATTCATATTACGATAATCCGTCTACGATTAAGGGGAGTATTAATGCGCGTGGGATATTTATCAATGACATAATTGCACCTGTTGTTGCGTCTTCGACAAATAGTGAATTCATGGTCCGTGCGAGTGATAAAAATGACACTGAAAATGTCAAAAAAGCGCTGATGATAATAAATCCTGATGCATATTATTGGGGTCTAATAAATGATGAAGATGCTCTGAAAGAAATTTTTAAGCGAAGCAATATTCGCATGGCAGGGAATGTCTGTAATCAGATGAAAAAAGAAGCGCTGTTTCGCCCTAAGCCTTCTCCTGAGTTAGTGCAGGAATTGCAAATTCTGGATGAAGGCAACGTTGCTGCATTTGAAGGACGAGATATTGCGACATTTGATCTTGCCATAATGCGAACTCTCCCAAGGCTTAAAGGAATTTCAGCTAACCTACGCAAACAACTTATTAATAGCAATGATGAAAAAACGATTGCAAGTATGGCGAGATATATGCCTGACAATGAGATTCTGGAGTTGACCGATCAGCAATTAGGTTACCAGCCTGTTGTTCTGGGGTTGCTCGACCGTGAACCGCTCTCTGTCGAAATAATGACGCGAATGAGTCATCTACCTGATGGTGTCGGTCCGTTGAATCTTGCGCTACGTGAAAATCTCCCTCTGGATATCGTCATGACTCTGGCGAAAAGAGATTGGGATATGATCATTCAGGAGCTTTATAAAGATGCGTGGTTATTGCCCGAATCCATTATTGATGGCTATATCCGCAGTGATGATTCCTCTATTCGTCAAGTCGGTGCTGGAGGACAACTCACCTACAATCAGGCAATGCAGTTGGCGAACGATTCATCAAACGATGTTGTCACAAGATTAGCGTTCAAACTGGCAGAGATGAAACACCATGGTCAATTGTTGCGGATGACGCCACAAGAGAGTGACAAAATAGCAGTATATTTATACCAAAAATTCGAGAATGACGATGATCTAATACGTGTGTTATTTTTAGCATTGCCAGATAACTTACAGTTTAATTTTGTTAAAAGGATGGAGAAAAAATCCCCTGCCTACTTTTGCTGTCGGGATATGCAGGTAATTCACTCTGACGCTGCTCTACAACGGTTATTGACACGTTTCAACGATCCTGAGGGGTGGAGTAATCTGGCGAAAAATCAGTATCTGAGCACGTCGATGAAACAAAAAATTTGGCAACGTGCTTTATCGCATCGGAAAAATAATCCCAAAGCAGATTCAGATGCATATGAAACCAGCGCTGATATGATTTTGTCTGAGCTTATCAGCTACGGTGAAGTTGATGACCAGATGCTATTAAATGCCACCTCTCTGATACGTTCGGACGACTGGGACTTTTTAGAGAGTGCATTAATTAGTTGGGATGATTTACCCGCTGTTGTTCTCAAGGAATTACAGCAAAACACGCCACGCAATGATATTTGGGCGAAGTTTTTTCTGAGGCAGGAAAACAGTTCCCGTGCGCAGGTTAACGAAGCGTTACGTGTTTATTATGCACTCGACCCCGATGCGTTAGCACAACTGGATGTACTGGCAAAACAACCGGATCGTATATGGTGGAGTACACTGGCGAAAAGCAATCTCACATTTTTCAAGTTCGGCGCACTTAGCAACCGCCACACCCCCCCTGCGGCACTGGCGGCAGAAATTGATCCCGAGTGGTGGATTGTGGCGATGAATAATCCCCGCTTTCCAGTTGATGTATTGAAGGCGAGGCTGAAACGTGATCCTTTGCTGGCGTTAGAGCTTGTTAACCCTGAACTGGATTTAGTTCGCCAGCTGGCGCTTAACGGTAAGACGCGCGCAATACGGGAACAAGCGATGAGAAAACTTGATGAGTTGTATTGAATAACAGCGTAATAATTTTTAACCACTTGATCTATTGGGGATAATCATTCCTGACGGTGAGTCCCCAATACCTTGATATATTCTGAATTTTTAATGAAGCGGCGTGTTGCGATATCTCCGTCAGGGGAATTGATGCACCATAGCGCAAACCGAATTATCAAGGATTGATAATGACGCTCTACCAGATAAAACCGCTCTTTCAGTCGCTGTTAAGGCCGACGATGTTTTGGCTTAATAAGCACCATGTTACAGCGAATCACATCACTCTTGCTGCACTGGCGCTTTCTCTTCTTACCGGATTGCTGTTGATGTTGGTGGCACGCCCCATCCTCTTTTTGCTATTGCCCATCGTGCTTTTTGTCCGTATGGCACTCAATGCGCTGGATGGCATGATGGCGCGTGAGTGTAATCAGCAAACACGTCTTGGGGCGATTTTGAATGAAACTGGCGATGTTATTTCCGATATTGCGCTTTATTTACCGTTTTTATTTTTACCGGAAAGTAACGCATCACTCGTAATACTCATGTTATTTTGCACCATATTGACTGAGTTTTGCGGTTTACTCGCGCAGACGATTAACGGTATTCGCAGTTATGCCGGTCCATTTGGCAAAAGCGATCGTGCGTTAATATTTGGGTTGTGGGGGCTGGCCGTTGCCATTTATCCACAGTGGATGCAATGGAATAATCTTTTATGGAGCATTGCTTCAATTCTGCTTATCTGGACTGCGATTAATCGTAGTCGGAGCGTGCTTTTTATGAGTGCTGAAAAGTAATGCTGGAAAAATCTCTGGCAATACTTTTCGTGTTGTTAATTTTAGCAACGCTGATAAACCGTTTTCTGGTATGGCGGTTACCAAAGAGAAAAGGGGATGAAGTTACATTACGTATTCGTACCTGGTGGGGCATCGTCATTTGTTTTTCACTGGTCATTTCAGGTCCACACTGGATGACATTGACGTTTTTTGCGCTGATAAGTTTTATGGCATTGAAAGAATATTGTACGCTTATATCCGTTCATTTTCCGCGTTGGTTATATTGGGTTATTCCTCTTAACTATTTGCTTATCGGTTTTAATTGCTTTGAGCTGTTTCTGTTATTCATACCTTTGGCTGGGTTTCTGATATTAGCCACCTGGCAAGTTTTTGTGGGTGACCTCTCCGGTTTTCTGCATACCGTGAGCGCCATTTTTTGGGGCTGGATAATGACCGTTTTCGCCTTGAGTCATGCCGCCTGGTTATTAATGTTGCCAACCATAAATATCCAGGTCGGGGCGTTACTGGTGTTATTTCTTTTGGCATTAACCGAGTCAAACGATATTGCACAGTATTTATGGGGGAAATCCTGCGGCAGAAGAAAAGTGGTCCCTAAAGTCAGCCCGGGAAAAACATTGGAAGGTCTGATGGGCGGCGTAATCACCACCATGATTGCGTCACTGATTATTGGACCGTTGCTGACACCGCTAGATACATTACAGGCATTATTAGCGGGTTTGTTAATTGGTATTAGTGGTTTTTGCGGCGATGTAGTGATGTCAGCCATCAAACGAGATATTGGTGTTAAAGATAGTGGAAAACTATTACCAGGACATGGCGGACTCCTTGACAGGATTGACTCATTAATTTTCACCGCTCCGGTATTTTTTTATTTTATTCGCTACTGCTGTTACTGAAGGAAAATAGAGAAAATGGAAAATTCACGCATCCCTGGGGAATGTTTTTTTACAGCCAGTGATAATACAGCGTTGTTTTATCGGCACTGGCCCGCTTTACAGCCAGGGGTTAAAAAGGTCATCGTCTTATTTCATCGCGGTCATGAACATTCTGGTCGTCTACAACATATCGTTGATGAACTGGCGATGCCAGATACTACTTTTTATGCCTGGGATGCCCGAGGGCATGGACAAACTTCGGGGCCGCGTGGTTATAGCCCATCTCTTGCGCGTTCAGTGCAGGATGTCGATGAATTTGTCCGTTTTGCTGCCAGCGACAGCCAGGTCGGGCTGGAAGAGGTGGTTGTGATCGCGCAAAGCGTCGGCGCAGTGCTGGTTGCCACATGGGTTCATGATTATGCGCCTGCTATTCGCGGGCTGGTGCTGGCTTCTCCGGCCTTTAAGGTTAAATTGTATGTGCCGCTGGCACGTCCTGCGCTGGCGTTATGGCATCGTCTGCGTGGTCTGTTTTTTATTAATTCCTATGTGAAAGGACGCTATTTGACCCACGATTGGGAACGGGTAGCGAGTTTCAATAATGATCCGCTGATCACACGGGCGATTGCCGTCAATATCTTGCTCGATCTCTATAAAACGTCTGAACGTATTGTTAGCGATGCGGCGGCGATTACGCTCCCTACGCAACTACTGATATCGGGCGATGACTATGTGGTACATCGCCAACCGCAGATTGATTTTTATCAGAGATTACGTAGCCCTCTGAAAGAGCTGCATCTGCTGCCGGGCTTTTATCACGACACGTTGGGTGAAGAGAACAGGGCACAGGCATTTGAAAAAATGCAAAGCTTTATTAGTCGCTTATATGCTAACAAGTCGCAAAAATTTGATTATCAGCATGAAGACCGCACAGGACCATCTGCGGATCGATGGCGGCTCCTTTCTGGTGGACCCGTGCCATTATCGCCAGTTGATTTGGCGTATCGCTTTATGCGAAAGGCGATGAAACTGTTCGGGGCGCAATCTGCGGGCCTGCATCTCGGAATGAGCACCGGCTTTGATTCAGGCAGTTCGCTGGATTATGTCTATCAAAATCAACCTCAAGGCAGTAACGCATTCGGGCGTTTTATCGACAAAATCTACCTGAACAGTGTTGGCTGGCGCGGTATTCGCCAGCGCAAAGCCCATTTACAAATGCTGATGAAACAAGCCGTTGCCGATCTCCACGCCAATGGTTTAGCCGTCCGCGTGGTTGACATTGCCGCAGGGCATGGGGGCTATGTACTGGATGCGCTGGCAAACGAGCCTGCCGTAAGCGATATTTTGTTACGTGATTACAGTGAGTTAAATGTTGCACAGGGGCAAGAGATGATTGCCCAAAAGGGAATGTCTGGGCGGGCGCGTTTTGAACAGGGCGATGCGTTTAATACTGCAGAACTCAGCGCGTTAACTCCGCGGCCTACGTTGGCGATTGTCTCTGGCCTGTATGAGCTTTTTCCCGAAAACGAGCAGGTAAAAAACTCCCTCGCTGGTCTTGCCAATGCCATCGAACCGGGTGGCATTCTCATCTACACCGGGCAGCCGTGGCACCCACAACTGGAGCTGATTGCCGGGGTGTTAACCAGTCATAAAGATGGTAAACCGTGGGTAATGCGCGTGCGTTCGCAAGGGGAGATGGATTCGCTCGTGCGTAATGCCGGATTTGATAAATGCACACAACGGATTGATGAGTGGGGCATTTTTACGGTTTCGATGGCGGTGCGTCGTGACCACTGAACGCCGGAGCGTATTGCTACAAGGAGCTGGCTGGTTATTGTTGCTGGCCCCGTTTTTCTTCTTCACATATGGATTTCTTAATCAGTTCACCGCGTTTCAGGATCTTAACAACCATGATATCCCCAGTCAGGTGTTCGGTTGGGAAACGGCGATCCCTTTTCTTCCCTGGACTATTGTTCCTTACTGGAGTCTGGATCTTTTATATGGATTTTCGCTGTTCGTTTGTCGCTCGACATTCGAACAGCGCCGACTGGTCCACCGGCTTATTCTGGCAACGGTAATGGCCTGTTGCGGTTTTTTGCTCTATCCGCTGAAGTTTAGTTTTATCCGCCCTGAAGTGAGTGGGGTGACGGGATGGCTATTTTCGCAACTTGAACTGTTTGATCTGCCTTATAACCAGTCCCCTTCGCTGCATATTATTCTCTGCTGGCTACTTTGGCGTCACTATCGTCAGCATCTGGCTGTGAGGTGGCGTAAAGTCTGTGGCGGATGGTTTTTACTCATCGCTATTTCTACGCTGACGACCTGGCAGCATCATTTTATTGATGTCATCACAGGGCTGGCGGTAGGTATGTTGATTGACTGGATGGTGCCCGTCGACCGTCGCTGGAACTACCAGATACCTGATCAACGTCGAATCAAAATAGCACTGCCTTATGTCGTAGGCGCGTGTTCGTGCATAGTATTGATGACGCTAATGATGATGAATCAGTTACGGTGGTCAGTCTGGTTATGTTGGCCAGTATTATCGCTACTCATTATTGGCCGTGGGTACGGTGGGCTTGGCGCGATAACAACAGGGAAAGATAGTCAGGGGAAACTCCCGCCTGCCGTTTACTGGCTGACGTTGCCCTGGCGCATCGGGATGTGGCTGTCTATGCGTTGGTTTTGCCTTCGCCTGGAGCCAGTGAGCGAAATTACTGCGGGTGTTTATTTAGGGGCGTTTCCACGACATATTCCGGCACAGAATGCAGTTCTGGACGTCACCTTTGAATTCCCTCGCGGACGCGCGACAAAAGATCGACTCTATTTTTGTGTACCGATGTTGGATCTGGTGATTCCGGAAGAGGGGGAGCTCCGACAGGCCGTGGCGATGCTGGAAACATTACGCAAAGAGCAAGGCAGCATTCTGGTCCATTGCGCGTTGGGATTATCGCGCAGTGCGTTGGTTGTGGCCGCATGGCTGTTATGTTACGGACACTGTAAAACCGTTGATGAAGCGATTAACTATATTCGCGTCAGACGCCCGCCGATTGTGCTGACAGAAGAGCACAAAGCGATGCTGAGATTGTGGGAAAACAGGTAAGTGGATTGAGATGTGGACTGAATATCTACAGTCCACATCAAAATAGTGTCCGGTTATGCAGCAACAATACTGTCGATGGCTGCTTTCGCGTCAGACTGCGCTTTCGCTGCCATTTCCGGGCCGTACGCGATCCCTTCGGCGAAGACAAATTTCACATCGGTAATGCCGATAAAGCCCAGGAATGTGGACAGATACGGCGTTACCAGATCCGTTGGGCCATCTTTATGGATCCCACCGCGGCTGGTAATAACGATGGCTTTTTTACCCGTTACCAGACCTTCCGGACCGTTCTCGGTATAGCGGAAAGTAACGCCTGCACGTGCCACCAGGTCAAAATAGTTTTTCAACTGAGTTGAGATGTTGAAGTTATACATCGGTGCCGCAATAACGATAACGTCGTGGGCTTTCAGCTCGGCAATCAGCTCATCGGAAAGCGCCAGAGCTTCCTGCTGACGCGGAGTCAGCGGCGCATCGCTCGGACGCAGTGCACCAACCAGTTCGCCATCCAGTACCGGAATCGGATTTGCAGCCAGGTCACGCACGGTGATTTCATCAGCGGAGTGCTTTTCGCGCCATTGTTCAACAAAATAATCGGACAACTGATTAGACTGAGAGTACCCTGCCAGGATGCTGGATTTAAGAACTAATACCTTGCTCATGGTGTTTCCTTATAGATGTTTGAATGGGCGATGCCCCGTTGCTTGTTGACACTTTATTCACAATCCTGCCACAGAGATAGCGCAATAAATCGAAGCCTATGTTCGAATTTATTGAACAACGCATAGAAAGCCGCGATGTGGTACTCTATATCTATCATTTAAAAGAAAATTAATCAGGCAGCCAACTGCCCACTAACGTTATGACAGAACAACAAAAATTGACCTTTACGGCCTTGCAGCAACGGTTGGATTCGCTGATGCTGCGTGACAGACTGCGTTTTTCCCGCCGTCTGCATGGTGTGAAGAAGGTTAAAAATCCTGATGCACAACAGGCCATTTTCCAGGAGATGGCGAAAGAGATTGACCAGGCGGCAGGGAAAGTCCTGCTGCGTGAAGCAGCACGACCGGAAATCACTTATCCGGACAATTTGCCGGTTAGTCAGAAAAAGCAGGACATTCTCGAAGCAATCCGTGATCACCAGGTGGTGATCGTCGCCGGGGAAACGGGTTCCGGTAAAACGACTCAGTTACCGAAAATCTGTATGGAACTGGGCCGCGGGATTAAAGGGCTGATCGGCCATACCCAGCCGCGTCGTCTGGCGGCACGAACGGTGGCGAACCGTATTGCGGAAGAGCTGCAAACGGAGCCGGGCGGTTGCATCGGGTATAAAGTGCGTTTCAGCGATCACGTCAGTGATAACACGATGGTCAAGCTGATGACCGACGGTATCCTGCTGGCAGAGATCCAGCAAGACCGCCTGCTGATGCAGTACGACACTATCATTATTGACGAAGCGCACGAACGTAGCCTGAATATCGATTTTCTCCTCGGTTATTTGAAAGAGTTACTGCCGCGGCGTCCTGACCTAAAAATCATTATCACTTCCGCGACTATCGACCCGGAACGCTTTTCGCGCCACTTTAATAATGCGCCGATTATCGAAGTCTCCGGTCGTACCTATCCGGTGGAGGTGCGCTATCGCCCGATTGTTGAAGAAGCTGATGACACCGAGCGCGACCAGTTGCAGGCGATTTTTGACGCCGTAGACGAACTGAGTCAGGAAAGCCCTGGCGACATTCTGATTTTTATGAGCGGCGAGCGAGAAATTCGCGATACCGCCGATGCGCTGAACAAGCTGAACTTACGCCATACGGAAATTCTTCCGCTTTATGCACGGCTTTCGAACAGCGAGCAGAACCGCGTCTTCCAGTCGCACAGCGGACGGCGCATTGTGCTGGCGACTAACGTCGCGGAAACCTCGCTGACTGTGCCGGGGATTAAATACGTTATCGACCCAGGTACGGCGCGTATCAGCCGCTACAGCTATCGCACCAAAGTGCAGCGTCTGCCGATTGAGCCCATTTCGCAGGCTTCAGCTAATCAGCGTAAAGGCCGCTGTGGTCGTGTGTCAGAAGGGATCTGCATTCGTCTTTATTCCGAAGACGATTTCCTCTCGCGCCCGGAGTTTACCGATCCGGAGATTCTGCGTACCAACCTGGCCTCGGTTATTTTG
Organism: Escherichia sp. MOD1-EC6300; assembly: GCF_002965045.1. Classification (NCBI taxonomy): domain Bacteria; kingdom Pseudomonadati; phylum Pseudomonadota; class Gammaproteobacteria; order Enterobacterales; family Enterobacteriaceae; genus Escherichia; species Escherichia sp. MOD1-EC6300. The sequence goes on from NZ_PTRH01000006.1 coordinate 224,829, forward strand.
CAGATGACCGCGCTGGGGCTGGGCGATATCGCTGCGTTCCCGTTTGTAGAAGCGCCGGATAAACGCAATATCCAGGATGGCGTGCGTCTGCTCGAAGAGCTGGGCGCGATCACCACTGATGAACAGGCCAGCGCCTATAAACTGACGCCGCTCGGTCGCCAGCTCTCGCAACTGCCAGTCGATCCTCGTCTGGCGCGAATGGTGCTGGAAGCGCAGAAACATGGCTGCGTGCGTGAGGCGATGATTATCACTTCCGCGCTCTCTATTCAGGACCCGCGTGAGCGGCCAATGGACAAGCAGCAGGCATCGGACGAAAAACATCGTCGCTTTCACGATAAAGAATCCGACTTCCTGGCGTTTGTAAATCTGTGGAATTATCTCGGCGAGCAGCAAAAGGCGCTCTCTTCAAACGCCTTCCGTCGCCTGTGCCGTACCGATTACCTTAACTATCTGCGCGTGCGCGAATGGCAGGATATCTACACCCAGTTGCGCCAGGTGGTGAAAGAACTTGGCATTCCGGTTAACAGCGAACCGGCGGAGTATCGCGAAATTCACATCGCCTTACTGACAGGTTTGCTTTCGCATATCGGCATGAAAGATGCCGATAAACAGGAATATACCGGCGCACGTAACGCGCGTTTCTCCATCTTCCCCGGTTCTGGTTTATTCAAGAAGCCGCCGAAATGGGCAATGGTGGCGGAACTGGTAGAAACCAGCCGCCTGTGGGGGCGCATTGCGGCACGCATCGATCCAGAATGGGTGGAGCCAGTTGCTCAGCATTTGATTAAACGCTCCTACAGCGAACCGCACTGGGAACGGGCGCAGGGCGCGGTGATGGCAACTGAAAAAGTCACCGTTTACGGGTTGCCGATTGTTGCTGCGCGTAAGGTCAACTACAGCCAGATTGATCCGGCGTTGTGTCGTGAACTTTTTATTCGCCACGCGCTGGTGGAAGGTGACTGGCAGACGCGTCACGCATTCTTCCGTGAAAACCTGAAACTACGGGCAGAAGTGGAAGAACTGGAACACAAATCACGTCGCCGCGATATTCTGGTGGATGACGAAACGTTGTTTGAGTTCTACGACCAGCGCATCAGCCATGATGTGATCTCTGCACGACACTTTGATAGTTGGTGGAAAAAAGTCAGCCGCGAAACACCTGATTTGCTCAACTTTGAAAAGAGCATGTTGATCAAAGAAGGGGCGGAAAAAATCAGCAAGCTGGATTACCCGAACTTCTGGCATCAGGGCAATCTCAAGCTGCGTTTAAGCTATCAGTTTGAGCCGGGGGCGGATGCTGACGGTGTGACCGTGCATATTCCGCTGCCGTTACTTAACCAGGTTGAGGAAAGCGGGTTTGAGTGGCAGATCCCCGGCCTGCGCCGTGAACTGGTGATTGCTCTAATCAAATCGTTGCCGAAACCGGTACGGCGTAATTTTGTGCCCGCGCCAAACTACGCCGAAGCGTTTTTAGGTCGCGTCACGCCGCTGGAACTGCCGTTGCTCGACAGCCTTGAGCGCGAGCTACGGCGGATGACCGGCGTTACCGTTGACCGCGAAGACTGGCACTGGGATCAGGTGCCCGATCACCTGAAAATCACCTTCCGTGTGGTGGATGACAAAAATAAGAAGCTAAAAGAAGGGCGCTCATTACAGGATCTGAAAGACGCCCTGAAAGGCAAAGTGCAGGAAACGCTTTCCGCCGTTGCCGATGATGGTATTGAGCAAAGCGGGTTACATATCTGGAGTTTTGGGCAACTGCCGGAAAGCTACGAACAGAAGCGTGGCAACTACAAAGTGAAGGCGTGGCCAGCGTTGGTGGATGAGCGCGACAGCGTGGCGATCAAACTGTTTGATAACCCGCTGGAGCAAAAGCAGGCAATGTGGAACGGTCTTCGCCGTTTACTGCTGCTGAATATTCCGTCGCCAATCAAATATTTGCATGAGAAGTTGCCAAACAAAGCCAAACTTGGGCTGTACTTTAACCCGTATGGCAAAGTGCTGGAGCTGATAGACGACTGTATCTCCTGCGGTGTGGATCAACTGATCGACGCCAATGGTGGCCCGGTCTGGACGGAAGAAGGCTTTGCTGCGCTTCATGAAAAAGTGCGCGCTGAACTGAACGACACGGTGGTGGATATTGCGAAGCAGGTCGAGCAAATCCTCACAGCGGTGTTCAATATCAACAAACGCCTGAAAGGGCGGGTGGATATGACTATGGCGCTGGGGCTTTCTGACATTAAAGCGCAGATGGGCGGGCTGGTGTATCGCGGTTTTGTCACTGGCAACGGTTTTAAACGGCTGGGCGACACGCTGCGTTATTTACAGGCGATTGAAAAACGTCTGGAAAAACTGGCGGTTGATCCGCACCGTGACCGTGCTCAGATGCTGAAAGTTGAAAACGTCCAGCAGGCGTGGCTGCAGTGGATCAACAAACTGCCGCCTGCACGTCGTGAGGATGAAGACGTGAAAGAGATCCGTTGGATGATAGAAGAGTTGCGCGTTAGTTACTTCGCTCAACAACTTGGTACGCCTTATCCGATTTCAGATAAGCGTATTTTGCAGGCGATGGAGCAGATTAGCGGTTAACACTGCTATTTGCCTGATAAATCTAAAACCCGGTAAGCATTTAGCGCCGGGTTTTTTATTAATTCTAAAACGGTAAGGGCAAAAATTCAGGAATTCAGAAAAATACAATTCTCTGCTGCAAGATGAATAATGTTTATCTACAGCATTTCCTTAAAAGATATGTCAGGCTTGCGGAGTGGCGGTTAAGGAAATACGACTTCCTCCTTTCAGAGTGCTCCGCTTCTCATTATTATCTCACGCAGTATTCTTAAGGGAACGATAAGGAGGAACCATGAACATTACCCCGTTTCCGACGCTTTCGCCGGCAACCATAGATGCCATAAATGTTATCGGTCAGTGGCTGGCGCAGGATGATTTCTCCGGTGAGGTGCCGTATCAGGCCGATTGCGTGATCCTTGCAGGCAATGCGGTTATGCCGACTATCGATGCGGCATGTAAGATTGCCCGCGATCAGCAAATTCCTCTACTGATTAGTGGTGGTATCGGTCACTCGACAACTTTTTTGTATAGCGCCATCGCACAGCATCCGCACTACAACACTATCCGCACCACTGGCAGAGCAGAAGCTACCATCCTGGCGGATATCGCTCATCAGTTCTGGCACATTCCGCATGAAAAAATCTGGATTGAAGACCAGTCAACAAACTGCGGTGAAAACGCACGCTTTAGCATCGCGCTATTGAATCAGGCCGTAGAAAGAGTTCATACGGCTATCGTTGTTCAGGACCCCACCATGCAGCGGCGCACGATGGCGACGTTCCGCCGTATGACCGGGGACAATCCAGATGCACCTCGCTGGTTAAGTTATCCCGGATTCATTCCTCAGCTAGGAAACAACGCAGACAGTGTAATCTTTGTTAATCCGTTGCAAGGATTATGGCCGGTTGAGCGTTATCTCTCACTACTCACTGGCGAGCTGCCACGTTTACGCGATGATAGCGATGGCTACGGTCCCCGCGGGCGAGATTTTATCGTTCACGTTGATTTTCCGGCAGAAGTCATCCAGGCATGGCAAACGCTGAAACACGATGCGGTGCTCATCGAGGCGATGGAAAGTCGCTCGTTACGTTAAAAATTGCCCGTTTGTTAACCATTTGTTTGCAAACGGGCATGACTCCTGACGTTTATTTCTGCCTTTTATTCCTTTTACACTTGTTTTTATGAAGCCCTTCACAGAATTGTCCTTTCACGATGCCGTCTCTATGATGATTGATGTTAATTAACAATGCATTTACCAAAAGCAAACATATAAATCACAGGAGTCGCCCATGTCAGTACCCGTTCAACATCCTATGTATATAGATGGACAGTTTGTTACCTGGCGTGGAGACGCATGGATTGATGTGGTAAACCCTGCTACAGAGGCGGTCATTTCCCGCATTCCCGATGGTCAGGCCGAGGATGCCCGTAAGGCAATCGATGCAGCAGAACGTGCACAACCAGAATGGGAAGCGTTGCCTGCCATTGAACGCGCCAGTTGGTTGCGCAAAATCTCCGCCGGGATCCGCGAACGCGCAGGTGAAATCAGTGCGCTGATTGTTGAAGAAGGGGGCAAGATCCAGCAGCTGGCTGAAGTCGAAGTGGCTTTTACTGCGGACTATATCGATTACATGGCGGAGTGGGCACGGCGTTATGAAGGCGAGATTATTCAAAGCGATCGTCCAGGAGAAAATATTCTTCTGTTTAAACGTGCGCTTGGCGTGACTACCGGCATTCTGCCGTGGAACTTCCCGTTCTTCCTCATTGCCCGCAAAATGGCTCCCGCTCTTTTGACCGGTAATACCATCGTCATTAAACCCAGTGAATTTACGCCAAACAATGCGATTGCTTTTGCCAAAATTGTCGATGAAATAGGCCTTCCACGCGGTGTGTTTAACCTTGTGCTGGGGCGTGGTGAAACCGTTGGGCAAGAACTGGCGGGTAACCCAAAGGTCGCAATGGTCAGTATGACAGGCAGCGTCTCTGCAGGTGAAAAGATCATGGCGACTGCAGCAAAAAATATCACAAAAGTGTGTCTGGAATTGGGTGGTAAAGCACCAGCTATCGTAATGGACGATGCCGATCTTGAACTGGCAGTCAAAGCCATCGTTGATTCACGCGTCATTAATAGTGGGCAAGTGTGTAACTGTGCAGAACGTGTTTATGTACAGAAAGGCATTTATGATCATTTCGTCAATCGGCTGGGTGAAGCGATGCAGGCGGTTCAATTTGGTAACCCTGCTGAACGCAACGATATTGCGATGGGGCCGTTGATTAACGCCGCGGCGCTGGAAAGGGTCGAGCAAAAAGTGGCGCGCGCAGTCGAAGAGGGGGCGAGAGTGGCGTTGGGGGGCAAGGCAGTAGAGGGGAAAGGATATTATTATCCGCCGACATTGCTACTGGATGTTCGTCAGGAAATGTCGATTATGCACGAGGAAACCTTTGGCCCGGTGCTGCCAGTGGTCGCATTTGACACGCTGGAAGAGGCTATCGCAATGGCTAATGACAGTGATTACGGCCTGACCTCATCACTCTATACCCAAAACCTGAACGTCGCGATGAAAGCTATTAAAGGGCTGAAGTTTGGTGAAACTTACATCAACCGTGAAAACTTCGAAGCTATGCAAGGATTCCACGCCGGATGGCGTAAATCCGGTATTGGCGGCGCAGATGGTAAACATGGCTTGCATGAATACCTGCAGACCCAGGTGGTTTATTTACAGTCGTAATGAGTGAAAGAGGCGGAGGCTTTTCCCTCCGCCTTTGCTCGTCAGAGTTTAGCGAATTTTTCGAGGGTGCGAATAAGCTGCGTGACGAAGCCATATTCGTTATCATACCAGGCGACCGTTTTCACCAGCTGTAAATCGCCCACGGCGGTAATTTCGGTTTGCGTGGCATCAAACACCGACCCGAAATGGCTGCCAATGATATCAGAAGAGACTATTTCTTCATCGGTATAACCAAATGACTCGTTATTGTTTGTCGCGTTTTTAAGCGCGTTGTTCACCTCTTCGGCAGTCACTTTTTTTCCAAGAATAGACACCAGTTCAGTCACCGAACCTGTTTTCACGGGTACGCGTTGCGCATGACCTTTCAGTTTGCCGCTCAGTTCTGGGATCACCAGACCAATGGCTTTTGCCGCGCCTGTAGTGTGGGGAATGATATTTTCTGCCGCTGCACGTGAAGCGCGTAGATCTTTACCTCGCGGGCCATCCACCAGTGACTGGGTGCCAGTATAGGCATGAATGGTCGTCATCGTGCCGACTTCTATTCCGAAACTGTCGTGCAAGGCTTTGGCCATCGGTGCAAGACAGTTAGTGGTGCATGACGCCACGGAAACAATGGTGTCGTTGCCATCCAGTGTGTCGTCATTGACGTTATAAACGATGGTTTTCATTTCACCGGCAGGGGCGGAAATCAACACCTTCTTCGCACCAGCATAAAGGTGCGCCTGCGATTTCTCGGCGGAGGTATAAAAGCCAGTACATTCGACAATGATTTCTGCGCCTTTCGCTTTCCATGGAATATTTTTAGCCTCTTTTTCGGCGTAAACCGCGATACTTTTCCCGTCAACGATAAGTGAATCTTCCGTAAAATCAACGCTCCAGGGGAACGGTCCGTAGTTTGAATCATGTTTCAGCAGGTAGGCGAGAATTTTTGGGGAAGTGAGATCATTAATAGCGACAATGTCTATGTTGCTTTTGACTTCAAGTAATCGACGCAACACCAGTCGACCGATACGACCAAAACCGTTAATACCAACTTTACTCATGGTCTTCTCCTGTCAGGAACGTTCGGATGAAAATTGATCCTTTCCAGGCTTAGACCAGGATGGCGGGATGGGCAATCTACATTCTTGCCGTGAAACGTAACGTACTGAAAACGGGTGAACAATATTTAATGAAATTTTAAGAAAAGCTCGTTATGTTAACGGAAAATTATGTTAAAGCAGGAAATGTTATGGAAAATAAATACTCAAGGTTACAAATCAGCATTCACTGGCTGGTCTTTTTGTTGGTTATCGCAGCGTATTGCGCAATGGAGTTTCGTGGTTTCTTCCCACGTAGCGATCGGCCGCTCATCAACATGATTCATGTTTCCTGTGGCATCTCAATTCTCGTGCTGATGGTTGTTCGTCTTTTGTTAAGGCTTAAATACTCAACTCCGCCGATTGTACCTAAACCAAAACCGATGATGACGGGACTGGCACATTTGGGACATTTGGTGATCTATCTCCTGTTTATTGCGCTGCCAGTGATTGGTTTGGTGATGATGTATAACCGGGGCAACCCGTGGTTTGCGTTTGGTATGACAATGCCTTATGCAGCAGAGGCCAATTTCGAACGGGTTGATAGCTTAAAGTGGTGGCATGAGACGCTGGCGAATCTGGGATATTTTGTCATCGGGTTGCACGCTGCGGCTGCACTGGCACACCACTATTTCTGGAAGGACAACACACTTCTACGCATGATGCCGCGTAAACGTTCCTGAAGGATATTTAAAGAAAACGCCTGTACTAAAACCGACCCGTGGTACAGGCGAAGAATACGGGCCTACATCGGAAGCGCCTATTATATTTATTTGTATGACAAATAAAACCATAATCCTTGTCCATATGTCCATCTGGCTTATCTTTAATCAATTCACCCGATCTTTGATCTCATCAACGGTATCAAAATAAACCAGCGTATAACGTTCAAATCGAACATAAGATTCGATAAATCATGGAGGTTATATGAAAAAATTGGCACTTATCTTGGTTATGGGAGCGCTTGTTTCCTTTTATGCCGATGCCGGGCGCAAACCCTGTTCTGGTTCGAAAGGGGGGATCTCACACTGTACGGCAGGCGGCAAATTTGTCTGTAATGATGGTTCTATTAGTGCATCGAAAAAAACATGCACTAACTGAAGTGTAAAAGGGGTGCCATGAGAAACTGAATCCGCTAGTCAGATGCGCGGGGAAAATCCCCGCGCTTGCCCTTACCTGGACGTGCAGGCCATGAGCGCCGCCACCTCCTTATCACCGTCCCGGAACCGCAGTTCGTAGAGCGTTTGTCGGGTCAGGAGTGTGAATGTCAGAATCGTAATACAGATAATGAGCAGACACACCACCAGAGGGTTGTGCTTCATAGCCTTTCTCCTTGCCGGATGGCGGGTAAGAGGCTAACATCTGAATTGCTAGGTTCATTCGTTGGCCTCGGTTGATAGAAATATCGGTCGGGGCCTTCGTCTTTCTGATTCCCGGTTAGCCTGAAAACAGAAAGTCTCAGGCACCCGTGAGCATCCTATGTGGTTTCCTTAGGGACGAAAATAATCACCTGACGAAATTGCGTGCTGTTTTCCAGAATTTTTCGTCATTCGGGTTAGCCAGTTTAACCATTCCTCACTTTCTTCAATCCAATGGCATTAATCTTCTCTGCAATAATTGTTGTAAAAATGTGACGCAAAGAGGTTTTTAGTCGTAAGTAATTACCGTCAAATGCCGATGACTTTCTATCAGGAGTAAACCTGGAAGAGAGACAACGGTAATGAATACAACTCCCTCACAGCGATTAGGTTTTTTGCATCACATCAGGCTGGTTCCGTTATTTGCCTGCATTCTTGGCGGTATCTTACTTCTGTTTGCCTTGAGTTCAGCCCTGGCTGGCTATTTCCTCTGGCAGGCCGATCGCGATCAGCGTGATGTGACTGCGGAGATTGAGATTCGGACCGGGTTAGCGAACAGCTCAGATTTTTTGCGTTCGGCCCGGATCAATATGATTCAGGCCGGGGCGGCGAGTCGTATTGCGGAAATGGAAGCAATGAAGCGAAATATTGCGCAAGCCGAATCGGAGATTAAACAGTCGCAGCAAGGGTATCGTGCTTATCAGAATCGGCCGGTGAAAACACCTGCTGATGAAGCCCTCGACACTGAATTAAATCAACGCTTTCAGGCTTATATCACGGGTATGCAACCTATGTTGAAATATGCCAAAAATGGCATGTTTGAAGCGATTATCAATCATGAAAGTGAGCAGAACCGACCGCTGGATAATGCTTATACCGATATTTTGAGCAAAGCCGTTAAGATACGTAGCACCAGAGCCAACCAACTGGCGGAACAGGCCCATCAGCGTACCCGCCTGGGTGTGATGTTTATGATTGGCGCGTTTGTGCTTGCCGTGGTCATGACGCTGATAACATTTATGGTGCTACGTCGGATCGTCATTCGTCCACTGCAACATGCCGCACAACGGATTGAAAAAATTGCCAGTGGCGATCTGACGATGAATGATGAACCGGCGGGTCGTAATGAAATCGGTCGCTTAAGTCATCATTTACAGCAAATGCAGCATTCACTGGGGATGACAGTCGGGACTGTTCGACAGGGCGCGGAAGAGATTTATCGTGGCACCAGCGAAATTTCCGCTGGCAATGCGGACCTTTCATCTCGCACCGAAGAACAAGCGGCGGCAATCGAACAAACTGCCGCTAGCATGGAGCAACTCACTGCGACGGTGAAACAGAATGCGGATAACGCGCATCATGCCAGCAAACTGGCGCAAGAGGCCTCCATTAAAGCCAGCGATGGCGGGGAGACGGTTTCCGGTGTAGTAAAAACGATGGGCGCTATCTCCACGAGTTCGAAGAAAATTTCCGAGATCACTGCCGTCATCAACAGCATTGCTTTCCAGACAAATATTCTGGCGCTGAATGCTGCCGTTGAAGCCGCGCGAGCGGGTGAGCAAGGACGTGGATTTGCCGTTGTCGCCAGCGAAGTACGGACACTCGCAAGTCGCAGCGCCCAGGCGGCGAAAGAGATTGAAGGCTTGATCAGTGAATCAGTCAGGTTAATTGACCTGGGGTCGGTTGAAGTGGCAACGGCAGGGAAAACCATGAGCACGATTGTTGATGCCGTCGCGAGTGTCACACATATCATGCAGGAGATTGCCGCCGCCTCGGATGAACAAAGTAGAGGCATAACGCAGGTGAGCCAGGCGATTTCCGAAATGGATAAGGTGACGCAACAGAATGCTTCTCTGGTAGAAGAAGCTTCTGCGGCGGCGCTATCCCTTGAAGAACAGGCTGCACGATTAACTGAGGCGGTAGACGTTTTCCGCCTGAACAAACATTCTGTGTTGGCAGAATCACGCGGAGCTGGTGAGTCTGTTAGTTTCGCAACAGCGTGAAAATATCAAAGAAGGGATCGAAAGATCCCTTACTTTTCAGAACGGCATTGATTTTCGAATAGCGTTAATCATCAACTGGCAACCAGAAGAGAACGTCGCATCTACGCGGGTCAGTATTCCAATCGGTTCGCCTGCACCATGACCCGGAACAGGCAGGGCCACCAGCGTGGCATGACGCAGGTCGTCTTTTACAGCGCCAGAAGGGACAAACCACACGTAGTCGTATTCAACCGTAAGTTGACGAGATAGCGAAGCAGACAGTGTTTCGATACAGCCCGAAGGAATTTTACAGCCCTGGCTCTGCACTAATGCATCTGAATGCTGGCGTGGCGCAGTGCCTTCTGGTGATACAACAACCGGCCATTCCAGCACCCGGCTTAGCGTTACGTTCTCCTGAAGTAGCGGGTGATTAGGGCGGACGACCAGCTTCAGCGATTCAAGAAACAGCAGTTCATAATTAAGCCCGGTCATCAGTTCAGGATCTGACATCCGACCAATGCCGATATCGATTTCGCCAGTCTTCAAACCCGCCAGAATCATAGGGTTACTCATTGTCGCAACTTGCAAGGTCGTCTCTTTTTGTTGCTGATGAAACTGACCTATAACCGAAGGTAATATTCCCAGCGCCGCGGTAGGTAATGCACCTACCCTGACGACATCATTGTTAAGACCTTCTTTACGATGAAGCGACTGTCCGGCAGTGTTAATAGCGTCAAGAACTCTGACTGCATGTGTTAAAAATTGTTCGCCGGGTAAGGTAAGTTGCGCCCCCTGACGACCACGCTCAAACAAGCGAGCGCCCGTCAGCTGCTCCAGTTCATTCAATGTTTTAGAGAGCGCAGGTTGACTCAAATTAAGGGTTTCAGCCGCGCGCCCCAAAGTTCCTTGTTGTGCGACAGCTACGAATGTATGAAGGTGGCGCAAACGGATGCGCTGACTAAACAGACTATTTTTTTCCATAAGCGATGTTAAAAACGAAGCAGTGTCGCTGACAAGTGAAGTTGTTTGATTATGATAACTTAGTTGCAAAATATTATTAACAAATAAAGCAATTGTGTTACAGCGAAATGGATAATATTGATGTTTTCGCGGCGAGATCACAGTTTGCAAATTCTTCCCGCCAGAGTGAATGCGGTTACCTACACTCCAGATTACTGACCACTGGAGGCAGACATTATGGCGAACAGCATCACGGCGGATGAGATTCGGGAACAGTTTTCGCAGGCAATGTCAGCCATGTACCAGCAAGAAGTTCCGCAGTACGGCACGCTGCTGGAACTGGTAGCTGATGTGAATCTGGCTGTGCTGGAAAACAATCCTCAACTGCACGAAAAAATGGTAAATGCAGACGAGCTGGCGCGACTGAATGTTGAACGTCATGGGGCAATTCGCGTTGGGACTGCACAAGAGCTTGCTACTCTTCGGCGGATGTTTGCCATTATGGGGATGTACCCGGTGAGCTATTACGATCTCTCGCAGGCGGGCGTGCCGGTACATTCCACAGCATTTCGGCCCATTGATGATGCTTCTCTGGCGCGTAATCCCTTCCGCGTTTTTACCTCATTACTCCGTCTTGAGCTTATCGAGAACGAATTTTTGCGCCAGAAAGCGGCGGAGATTCTGCGTCAGCGCGATATCTTCACCCCACGTTGTCGACAACTGTTAGAGGAGTATGAGCAGCGGGGCGGTTTTAACGAAACACAGGCACAGGAGTTTGTGCAGGAAGCCCTGGAAACGTTTCGCTGGCACCAGTCAGCAACGGTTGATGAAGAAACCTATCGTGCGTTGCACAACGAACATCGGCTGATTGCTGATGTGGTCTGTTTTCCTGGGTGCCATATCAACCACCTGACGCCACGTACGCTGGATATTGACCGTGTGCAGTCGATGATGCCTGAATGCGGAATTGAACCCAAAATTCTGATCGAAGGGCCGCCGCGCCGCGAGGTACCGATTTTACTACGCCAGACCAGCTTTAAAGCACTGGAAGAGAAGGTGTTGTTTGCGGGGCAGAAACAGGGCACGCATACCGCGCGCTTTGGTGAAATAGAGCAGCGTGGCGTGGCATTAACGCCGAAAGGACGACAAATGTATGATGATCTTCTGCGGAACGCTGGAACCGGGCAGGATAATCTCACTCATCAAATGCATTTACAGGAAACCTTCCGCACTTTTCCTGACAGTGAGTTTTTAATGCGTCAGCAAGGGTTGGCATGGTTCCGATATCGTTTGACGCCTTCAGGTGAGGCGCATCGTCAGGCGATTCATCCCGGAGACGATCCACAACCCTTAATTGAACGTGGTTGGGTAGTGGCACAACCCATTACTTATGAAGATTTTTTGCCTGTTAGCGCTGCGGGGATCTTCCAGTCAAATCTGGGTAATGAAACGCAGGCACGCAGTCACGGTAATGCCAGCCGCGAAGCTTTCGAACATGCGTTGGGATGCCCAGTTTTTGATGAGTTCCAGCTTTATCAGGAAGCGGAAGAACGCAGTAAACGCCGCTGTGGTTTGCTTTAAATTTTGACTATCTGCCTTTGCAAAAATTTGCCTGATTTTACAAACGAATCAGGCTCATCCCATCGACATAAAAAAATTGCCGATTAATGCATATTCTCTGAGTTCAACAATTGGATTATTAATAAATATTGTCTAGAGTGAGCGGTCATAAATAAGCACTTTCTTGCCGCTGAAAACGACCAGCGCGGGACCATTCACAACACCAGAAGGACTCACTTTCAGGTATGGATCGTAGACGATTTATTAAAGGTTCAATGGCTATGGCCGCCGTGTGCGGTACCAGCGGCATTGCTTCTCTTTTTTCTCAGGCGGCATTCGCGGCAGATTCTGATATTGCCGACGGGCAAACCCAGCGTTTTGACTTCTCCATTCTACAGTCAATGGCGCACGACTTAGCGCAAACCGCGTGGCGTGGTGCGCCGCGTCCGTTACCTGACACTCTGGCGACAATGACGCCGCAGGCTTATAACAGTATTCAATACGACGCCGAAAAATCGCTCTGGCATAACGTTGAGAACCGTCAACTGGACGCTCAGTTCTTCCATATGGGAATGGGATTCCGTCGCCGCGTTCGTATGTTTTCTGTTGATCCCGCAACACATCTGGCGCGTGAAATTCACTTTCGCCCGGAGTTGTTCAAATACAACGATGCGGGTGTTGATACCAAACAATTAGAAGGGCAAAGCGATCTCGGTTTTGCCGGTTTTCGCGTGTTTAAAGCCCCCGAACTGGCGCGCCGTGATGTCGTATCATTCCTCGGTGCGAGTTATTTCCGCGCGGTTGATGATACATATCAATACGGTTTGTCGGCTCGCGGCCTGGCGATCGACACTTACACCGACAGTAAAGAAGAGTTCCCCGACTTTACCGCCTTCTGGTTTGATACGGTAAAACCGGGGGCAACCACCTTTACCGTTTATGCGTTGCTCGATAGCGCCAGCATTACTGGTGCCTATAAGTTCACTATCCATTGCGAGAAAAGTCAGGTGATTATGGATGTGGAAAATCACCTGTATGCGCGCAAAGACATTAAACAGCTGGGCATTGCGCCGATGACCAGTATGTTCAGCTGCGGTACTAATGAACGTCGGATGTGCGACACCATTCATCCGCAAATCCATGACTCTGATCGTTTGTCCATGTGGCGGGGCAACGGCGAGTGGATTTGTCGTCCGCTGAACAATCCGCAAAAATTGCAGTTCAATGCTTACACCGACAACAACCCGAAAGGGTTTGGTTTATTGCAACTGGATCGTGATTTCTCCCATTATCAGGACATTATGGGCTGGTATAACAAACGCCCAAGTCTGTGGGTGGAGCCGCGTAACAAGTGGGGTAAGGGCACCATCGGCCTGATGGAAATCCCAACAACGGGCGAAACGCTGGATAACATTGTCTGCTTCTGGCAGCCAGAAAAAGCTGTAAAAGCGGGTGATGAGTTTGCATTCCAGTATCGTCTGTACTGGAGTGCGCAACCGCCTGTTCATTGCCCATTAGCGCGCGTTATGGCAACGCGTACCGGCATGGGCGGTTTCCCGGAAGGTTGGGCGCCTGGTGAACACTATCCCGAAAAATGGGCGCGTCGTTTTGCCGTCGATTTCGTTGGTGGTGATCTGAAAGCTGCCGCACCAAAAGGCATTGAGCCGGTGATTACGCTTTCCAGTGGGGAAGCGAAGCAAATCGAAATTCTCTATATTGAACCCATTGATGGTTATCGTATTCAGTTTGACTGGTATCCGACTTCGGACTCCACTGATCCGGTCGATATGCGGATGTATCTGCGTTGTCAGGGCGACGCTATCAGTGAAACATGGCTGTATCAGTATTTCCCGCCAGCGCCGGATAAACGTCAGTATGTTGACGACCGCGTGATGAGTTAATCGTTTTTTCTTCGGCACCTTCTTCGGGAGGTGTCGTCTGGTTAAACACGATCCCGCTCGCATTTTTCCCTAAGTTAAATGAGTAATCTGATGGTGTGTATTTCAGATACACCTTGTCAGCCACTAACAGGGAGTGCGTATGTTTCCAGAATACCGAGATTTAATATCCCGTCTGAAAAACGAAAATCCTCGCTTTATGTCCTTGTTCGATAAACACAATAAACTTGATCATGAAATTGCCAGAAAGGAAGGTTCCGACGGTCGAGGGTACAATGCGGAAGTGGTCCGCATGAAAAAACAAAAGCTACAGTTAAAAGATGAGATGCTCAAAATCCTGCAGCAGGAGAGCGTCAAAGAGGTGTAAACTTTCCTAAGCCGCCAGCCAGGCGGCTTTTTTAACAACTGCATGGATTGACTGGAGATAAGATGGCTGAAACGATAAAAGTAAGTGAATCACTTGAATTACATGCTGTTGCAGAAAGTCATGTCACACCTCTTTATCAGTTAATCTGTAAAAATAGAACCTGGTTACAGCAGTCGCTAAACTGGCCGCAGTTTGTTCAAAGTGAAGAGGACACGCGAAAAACGGTGCAGGGCAATGTAATGTTGCATCAACGCGGCTATGCCAAAATGTTCATGATTTTCAAAGAAGATGAACTTATCGGCGTTATCTCGTTTAATCGTATTGAACCACTGAATAAAACCGCTGAAATCGGCTACTGGCTGGACGAATCTCATCAGGGGCAGGGGATCATTTCTCAGGCGCTGCAGGCATTGATTCATCATTACGCTCAGTCTGGTGAACTTAGACGCTTCGTGATCAAATGTCGGGTGGATAATGCGCAAAGCAACCAGGTCGCTTTGCGCAATGGTTTTATCCTTGAAGGTTGCCTGAAACAGGCTGAGTTTCTGAATGATGCCTATGATGATGTGAACTTATACGCGCGTATTATCGATTCACAATAACCCTGCCAGCGGCGTTCGCGTAATGCGCTCTTCGCCGTTAATGACTTTTGGACCACGGACATGAACCGTGTCGCCATCAAAGGCTTCAACGACGGCGTGGTCGGTCAACTCCACATGGTTTTCAATTATCACCGCACCTGTAATACGGCTCTCACCTTGTATTACAACGTGCTCGTCGAGCAGAATCGGTCCGCCACGTACCACTGCCTTTCCGCCAATCAAGACATGATGTTTTAACACACAATTACCTTCCACAATGGCATATTCCGCTACCTGCGAACTGTAATGAATCGTCGGAATGGCATCTTCTTCTATGCCAGCTTTCACCTGCGCGTGACCGTAGACTTTAGCGCAATCGCATAGCCAGACGTTGTTCTCTTCATTACCTTCAATACTGGCAAAATCAAAAATTTCGGCGCGATGTTCAATAAAAGCATACCGGACGACGGCATCGCCATAAATTTGTGCCTGGTGGACAATACGCGAGGCGCTAACCCTTGCGCGATCATAAATTTGTAGCAGGAGTTGATGGTTGGAGGTTAAGCCTTGCGCGGCGACGATCATAGAATGTTGATCAATTAAGGCGTGACCAAATATTCTACATTGACCGCAAACTAATGAGTCACGAATGGTGACACTGTCACTTATATATGCGCCCTGACTGACTTCACTATTATCGATCCAGACGTTATCCGTTGCGTAAACCTCTCCCCAAAGGACGCTGGTGCCGGTGATACGCGTATTACCGGAAATCACCGTTCCGCCGAACGCAATAGCATTCTGATCGTAAATCCAGCAATTACCTTCCTGCGCTAACACCGTTTCGCGATCGATCCAGCCGCCAGCGGTTCCTGCTATCACATCGTTAAAATCGCTCATGGCGATAATTTGCCGTAATAACACACTTTTTTTAGTGCCATCATCCTGATAACTAAAGGCTCGCTGTTCTTCACTTAGACGATATTTGCGCATAGCGTTTTCCCACAGGTGACTTACTATAACCGTAGCAAATTCTGCGGCTCTGGCTATGCTCGAGAAAATTCCATAAAATGTATTTCAAATATACTTTATAAATTAAACAAAATGAGTAAGAAGATGCAGAGCGATAAAGTGCTCAATTTGCCGGCAGGCTACTTTGGTATTGTGTTGGGGACGATAGGGATGGGATTTGCCTGGCGCTATGCCAGCCAGGTTTGGCAGGTCAGCCACTGGTTAGGGGATGGGCTGGTAATTCTGGCGATGATCATCTGGGGATTATTGACTAGCGCATTTATTACCCGACTCATACGTTTTCCGCATAGCGTGCTGGCGGAAGTGCGCCATCCAGTGATGAGCAGTTTTGTGAGTTTGTTTCCTGCAACGACGATGCTGGTAGCGATTGGTTTTGTTCCGTGGTTTCGCCCACTGGCGGTATGCCTGTTCAGTTTTGGTGTCGTGGTTCAGTTGGCTTATGCCGCCTGGCAAACTGCGGGATTATGGCGCGGATCTCATCCTGAAGAAGCTACCACGCCTGGACTGTATCTGCCGACAGTTGCCAACAACTTTATCAGCGCAATGGCCTGTGGTGCATTGGGCTACACCGACGCCGGTCTGGTGTTTTTAGGCGCAGGCGTTTTCTCATGGTTAAGCCTGGAACCGGTGATCTTGCAGCGTCTGCGCAGTTCGGGAGAGTTACCCACGGCATTGCGGACATCACTCGGCATTCAGCTCGCTCCTGCGCTGGTGGCCTGTAGTGCCTGGCTGAGCGTCAACGGCGGCGAGGGTGACACGCTGGCGAAAATGCTTTTCGGTTATGGGCTGCTGCAACTGCTGTTTATGCTACGTCTGATGCCATGGTATCTCTCCCAGCCATTTAATGCTTCATTCTGGAGTTTCTCGTTCGGCGTATCTGCACTGGCAACCACCGGTTTGCATCTGGGGAGTGGCAGCGATAATGGATTTTTCCATACCCTGGCGGTGCCGCTGTTTATCTTTACCAATTTTATAATTGCAATACTGCTCATCCGAACTTTCGCGCTTCTGATGCAGGGGAAATTGTTAATCAGAACCGAGCGCGCCGTTTTAATGAAAGCTGAGGACAAAGAATGATCATTCGTGACGAAAACTATTTTACTGATAAGTATGAATTAACCCGCACACACTCTGAAGTACTGGAAGCGGTGAAAGTGGTTAAACCCGGTAAAACGCTGGATCTGGGCTGTGGCAATGGTCGTAACAGTCTTTACCTGGCAGCCAATGGTTATGAAGTTGACGCATGGGATAAAAATGCCATGAGTATCGCCAACGTCGAGCGCATTAAATCCATTGAAAATCTGGATAATTTACACACCCGGGTTGTTGATCTGAATAACTTCACGTTTGATGGGCAATACGATTTTATTCTTTCGACTGTGGTGCTGATGTTCCTTGAGGCTAAAACCATCCCTGGGCTGATTGCCAATATGCAACGTTGCACTAAACCTGGCGGTTACAACCTGATTGTGGCGGCGATGAATACCGCTGATTATCCATGTACCGTCGGCTTCCCGTTTGCCTTCAAAGAGGGAGAATTACGTCGATATTACGAAGGCTGGGAGATGGTGAAATACAATGAAAACGTCGGTGAGTTGCACCGCACCGATGCCAACGGTAATCGGATTAAACTGCGTTTCGCCACGATGCTGGCACGTAAAAAATGACCCGGTAAGAACAAGGCGCGTGAAAATGCCCCGCGTTGAGATGGTTAACCGTTGTTCTTTTCGGTAAGCATATTTTTAATCAAAAGGATGTGAAATTAATCACGGTAGTCGAAGTTTTTCATCAGATTAACGCACTGATATTTAACTACTGATGATTGACTTAGCCCCTTTTTCGGCATTGACTATGTCGTCTGAAAAGGGGCTGAAAAATTTATTTTCACCAACACTTTTTTTGCCACAACACGAAGCGGCGCTTTTTGCTATAACTTAGAAAGTAATATAATCATCTCAGGAAACTATTCATGCGTACCACATCAATTGCGAAAGTTGCAGCTTTATGCGGCTTGTTGGCTCTGTCTGGTTGTGCCTCTAAAATCACCCAGCCAGATAAATATTCTGGTTTTTTAAACAATTACTCTGATTTAAAAGAAACAACCTCAGCAACAGGTAAACCTGTTTTACGTTGGGTAGACCCGAGTTTTGATCAAAGCAAATATGACAGCATCGTCTGGAACCCAGTCACTTATTATCCGGTACCGAAACCATCTACCCAGGTAGGGCAGAAAGTTCTGGATAAAATTTTGAGTTATACCAACACCGAAATGAAAGAAGCGATTGCGCAGCGTAAACCACTGGTTACCACCGCTGGGCCGCGTAGTCTGATTTTCCGTGGGGCCATTACCGGTGTTGATACCAGCAAAGAAGGGCTGCAATTCTATGAAGTGGTTCCTGTCGCATTAGTGGTCGCGGGGACGCAAATGGCGACGGGCCACCGTACCATGGATACTCGCCTGTATTTTGAAGGTGAGCTGATTGATGCAGCTACTAATAAACCGGTTATCAAAGTCGTTCGTCAGGGCGAAGGTAAAGACCTGAATAACGAAAGTACGCCAATGGCTTTCGAAAATATTAAACAAGTTATTGATGACATGGCGACCGATGCCACTATGTTTGACGTTAACAAAAAGTAATTCCAGCCGCGCCATCGTAAGATGGCGCTTTTTATTATCGGTTTCTGTCAGCGATTAAATTCAACACCACGTAACAAACGCCTCCGGCAATTAATCCCCAGAACGCAGAACCAATCCCGACCAGCGTCAATCCACTTGCCGTTACCAGAAATGCCACCACCGCCGCGTCTCGCTCACGCTCATTATGCAGCGCCTGATACAAACTGCCGCCAATGGTACTCAACAGCGCCAGACCTGCCAGCATCTGGATCCAACTCACGGGCAGCGCGGCCATCATTCCAGTTATGGCGCTACCAAACAGACCTGCAAACAAATAAACAACGCCTGCGACGGCAGCTGCCAGCCAACGTTGATCTTTATCCGGATGCGCTTCCGGGCTTTGGCAAATAGCCGCGGTGATTGCTGCAATACCAACGGAATAAACCCCGAAAGGGGAAAATACCAGCGCCAGCAATCCAGTAAATACAATCAACGGCGAAACAGGAGCCGAATACCCGGCCGCTTTCATTGCCGCAATACCCGGTGCGTTTTGCGATGCCATCGTCACCAGAAAAAGGGGGAGTGCAACGCTCAGACTGTGAGCAAACGAAAATTCAGGGGCAATATAAGCGGGGAGAACGGGTTTAAAGGCAATATCCCCTGTGACAACGTCACCTTGTAAAATAACGATTACGATGCCAACTATCATCGCCGCAATTACCGCATAACGCGGCGCATAAGTTTTTGTCGCCAGCCACGCCAGCAACATACTACCGCATAACGTAAACTGACCATCCAGACTGGCAAACGCCTGTAAACCAAAGCGTAATAAAATCCCGGCAAGCATTGCCGCCGCAAGCGAGTGCGGAATAATGCGCATCAGACGAGCAAAGAGTCCCGTTATGCCGCAGAGGACTATTAACGCGTTGGTGACAATAAAAACGCCGATGGCTTCGTTAAGTGTTAGTCCCTGTAATCCGGTGACCAACAAAGCCGCGCCAGGCGTTGACCATGCGGTGAGAACAGGTACGCGATACCATAATGTCAGAGCCAGCGTACTGACGCCCATTGCCAGCCCCAGCGCCGTCATCCAGCCAGAGATTTGTGCAGTGGTGGCTCCGGCGACAATCGCTGCTTGCCAGATTATTGCCGCTGAACTGGCGTAGCCAATTAATACCGCCAGAAACCCCGCCAGTAGCGTGGGTGGAGGAATAGAAAACAGACGCATGGTCACCTCGTGCGTTATAGCGTACAGGTACCGTAGCATTTGTCCGTTATAACGCACAAGTGATAAACTTCCGCTTTGCCGGAGGAGTCACATGGAAAATCTCACTCGCTTTTTATCCACTACACTTAAACATCTGCGTCAGCAGCGCGGCTGGAGTCTTTCGCGACTGGCAGAAGCGACGGGGGTTTCTAAAGCGATGTTAGGGCAGATTGAGCGTAATGAGTCCAGCCCGACGGTCGCGACATTATGGAAAATTGCCACCGGGTTGAATGTGCCATTTTCGACATTTATTTCTCCGCCGCAGTCCGCTACGCCTTCAGTTTATGATCCGCAACAGCAGGCGATGGTGATCACTTCGCTGTTTCCTTATGATCCGCAACTCTGCTTTGAACACTTCTCAATTCAGATGGCTCCCGGTGCAATAAGTGAATCGACGCCCCATGAGAAGGGAGTAATCGAACATGTTGTCGTCATTGATGGGCAACTTGATCTGTGCGTTGATGGTGAATGGCAGAGCCTTAATTGTGGAGAAGGCGCTCGATTTGCTGCAGACGTTACGCATGTCTATCGTAATGGTGGGGAGCAAATCGTACATTTTCATTCCCTCATCCATTACCCACGCAGTTAAGCGGGAAAACTATTTCGCAACGTCGCGCTTGTGGCTAAAATAGCCGCCATTTTTCAGCTACTGGATAAGAATGTGACCGTATCTTCTCATCGACTTGAACTGTTAAGCCCGGCACGCGATGCCGCCATTGCCCGCGAAGCTATTTTGCACGGTGCCGATGCTGTTTATATCGGCGGCCCTGGTTTTGGTGCCCGTCATAATGCCAGTAATAGCCTGAAAGATATTGCCGAACTGGTGCCGTTTGCCCATCGTTATGGTGCAAAAATTTTCGTCACGCTTAACACCATTTTGCATGATGATGAGCTGGAACCTGCGCAACGGCTGATTACCGACCTCTACCAGACCGGCGTCGATGCGCTGATTGTTCAGGATATGGGGATTCTGGAACTTGATATTCCGCCGATTGAACTGCACGCCAGTACGCAGTGCGATATTCGCACAGTAGAAAAAGCGAAGTTCCTCTCTGATGTTGGCTTTACGCAGATTGTGCTGGCGCGAGAGCTGAATCTTGAGCAGATCCGCGCGATTCACCAGGCCACGGACGCGACCATTGAATTCTTTATTCATGGTGCATTGTGCGTGGCCTATTCGGGTCAGTGCTACATTTCTCATGCGCAAACAGGGCGTAGCGCCAACCGTGGCGATTGCTCGCAGGCGTGCCGTTTGCCATACACATTGAAAGACGATCAGGGGCGGGTGGTTTCCTATGAAAAACATCTGCTGTCGATGAAAGATAACGATCAGACTGCCAACCTCGGCGCGCTGATTGATGCTGGCGTGCGCTCCTTCAAGATTGAAGGGCGTTACAAAGATATGAGTTACGTGAAGAATATCACCGCACATTATCGCCAGATGCTGGATGCCATTATTGAAGAACGTGGCGATCTGGCGCGTGCGTCATCAGGTCGTACTGAACATTTCTTTGTCCCGTCGACGGAAAAGACTTTCCACCGAGGCAGCACAGACTACTTTGTTAACGCGCGTAAAGGCGATATTGGCGCGTTCGATTCACCGAAATTCATTGGCCTGCCGGTGGGCGAAGTATTGAAAGTAGCGAAAGATCATATTGATGTTGCCGTCACCGAGCCGTTAGCAAATGGCGATGGTCTGAATGTGATGATTAAACGTGAAGTGGTTGGCTTTCGCGCCAATACAGTCGAAAAAACCGGGCAAAATCAGTACCGCGTCTGGCCAAATGAGATGCCTGCGGATTTGCATAAAATTCGTCCGCATCATCCGCTTAATCGTAATCTGGACCATAACTGGCAGCAGGCGTTGACCAAAACATCCAGCGAACGTCGCGTAGCGGTAGACATTGAACTGGGCGGCTGGCAGGAACAACTGATTCTGACCCTGACCAGTGAAGAGGGCGTCAGCGTCACGCATACGCTGGATGGACAATTCGACGAAGCTAATAACGCCGAAAAAGCGCTTAATAACCTGAAAGATGGTCTGGCTAAGCTGGGGCAAACCATCTATTACGCCCGCGATGTGCAAATTAACCTGCCTGGTGCGCTGTTTGTACCGAACAGTCTGTTAAATCAGTTCCGCCGTGAAGCCGTTGACATGCTGGATGCTGCACGTCTTGCCAGTTATCAGCGCGGCAGTCGTAAACCGGTTGCTGACCCTGCGCCGGTTTATCCGCAAACGCATTTGAGTTTCCTCGCGAACGTTTACAACCAGAAAGCGCGTGAATTTTATCATCGCTATGGTGTGCAACTGATTGATGCGGCGTATGAAGCGCATGAAGAGAAGGGGGAAGTGCCGGTAATGATCACCAAGCATTGTCTGCGCTTTGCCTTCAATCTGTGTCCGAAACAGGCAAAAGGTAACATCAAAAGCTGGAAGGCGACGCCAATGCAACTGGTTAATGGCGATGAAGTATTAACGCTAAAGTTCGATTGTCGCCCATGTGAGATGCACGTCATTGGCAAAATCAAAAATCACATTCTTAAAATGCCGTTACCAGGGAGTGTTGTCGCCTCCGTAAGCCCGGATGAGCTGCTAAAAACATTGCCGAAGCGTAAAGGATAAAACGCAGGTTTTCAGGTTATTCTCAGCTCATTGAGTCTGCATGATCTTGTTGGCCGGGTAAGGCGTCACGCCGCATCCGGCATCATACGACTCAATGCTGTCCTGCTTCTGGTTTGCGCGATTTTTGCCAGTAAAAATGCTCGCGCAAACCTTCCGCCGACTCTTCCGCCACGGCACGCAATTCATCGCTGTCCGCTTCATGACGCAGCTGATGATCCACATTCTTTACCCACATAAATTCATGTCCTTTGTGCCCTGCCATGAGTTGTCCTGAGAACAGTGCACACGTTAATAAGACAACCGATAACGCCTTCGAAAACATCCCGCCACCTTTTTCTGACCTTTTGCCGCTATGATGCCGATCGTTTCTTGAGGTTATTATTCAGTTTTGCAAATTAGCGCAAAGAAATTCTGGAATCTTCCTTCCTGATTTTGCATTGCATTCTGCCGTTGCGGCGATTTAGTGCTATTTTCGAGCACATTACACACGGAGGTAAACTTCGCCATTAAATAGTCACGATCACTTTATTGAAGTGCCTTTGAGCGTCGCCTCTAAGGTATTGCTGTTAAATGCTTTTTTACAGTCAGAAATCACTCAGCAAGAGTTAGCCAGGCGAATTGGCAACCCGAATGTAGTCAACCCAAAATAACTAAAAATTTTGCAATAAAAAGCCCCATCACAAGGACAAGGCTTAGAAATCAACTAATTAACATAGTTTCCAGATCAAAGGGGTTATAATGAAATCCATAAAAGGTGATCTGTTAGCTGGGTGCTGTATATCTAAAATGTTACTTAATTAATATCGTTCTGGTGGTTAGCTTTCATCGCATCCCACCATTTTTGAGTAATCTTCATGCTATTGAATTGCATCATTTCACCTCTTACTCTGCGTCTACCATGTCACATGCAAATTGAGTGTGTTTATATTCAGAATCATATTTTGGTTCAATAACTTCAAGACGCATGTCACCTTTTTTGCTTACCCAGATGTTATAAGTGTTAACACGTCCAATAGTATCCTGTTTGGATTTACCCTCCATTGCGTTTGGATTTTCTTTAGCTGGTTTGAGTGGTGATTTATAAACGTTATATTTGTCGGTGTAAACAAAATACACAGGAACATCATCTACCAGTTTGATTTTAAGTTTACCGCCTTTATCATCATGATCTTTGTTTCCGTATAAGTAATCTTTTACAGCTTCTGTTTCCTCACCATCGATAACTTTCCATGTAAATTTTGCAGTACATGCGTAAATCGCGGTAACATTCAGTTTCTTTACTTCTTCCTGTTTCGGTTGTTCTTCTTCAACCTTTGCAGAATCATCTGTAACGCTCTCTGACGCGGTTTCTTCTTTAGATAATACATTCATCAAGTTTTGGATTTGAGCGTTGTATACAGCCTCCAGTGGCTGAATCTGCCCGATATTGATCATTGTATCACGAACAGTTTTATTCCAGTTGCGTTGCTCTTGTTTAAGAGACGGATCAATCTTAACAGCCTTAACATATACTTCATGAAGTTTAGAATCCAGTGCGGAGATTGACTCATTAGCACAAATAAACTTCTCTGATTTGGTTATAGCCTTAGTGCAATCAAAGGACGCAGCATCAGCACCGAAAGCAGTAGCAGAAAGCACGATAGCAGCGATAATGTTTTTCATTTTATACCTCTTTTGGTATGGACTGACTTTTAGATGCTTACTTTATTGATTTTTGATATTTTTTCAATTATTGGGGTGAGATTTAGTAATTAAATTAAGAAATTAATGCTTGACAAATTAAAAAGGTACTGTTCCGCGGATGAAATAAAGGGAGTTTTCGGCACCCCGGTATTTGATGTGCGTGTGAGATTTCAAAACAGGTGCAGTGCAGCCCACCAGCGCGGTCGCTACGCGACTATTAACACCCGCCAATTCCTTTCCACGCCTAGATCTTTCATGTCGTTAGAAAGCGTTTTAGGCGCTCTCCTGAATGCGTAGATCAGATAAATAATTTTACGCAAATTTAATGGAGGATAACCGGATGAAAGAAGAATTAACCCTTACAGAAATTTCCCGCTTATACGGCTATACAATTAACGCCGCTAAGAAATGGTTAGAAAGGGGTCTACCTTATAACACAAATACAAGACGTGTCCCGGCGAAGCCTGGGTGTGATTGGGTCTTGAAGAACATCATTAACCCGCTTAAAGAAACTTCTATCAAGGAACAAATCGACGTAGAGAAATTACGCCGTGAGAGAGCATTAGCAGATGCAGCCGAACGAGAGAACCAGGAAGCAATGAATCTCCTGATTCCGGTCGGGTATGTAGAACAGGAACTAGCTGAATATTGTGGGAAGGTGAAGCAGACTATCTTGCAGATCGCCACAATCGATGCCCTAGAAATTTTAGAATCCGCCACTGATCAGAAAACATTGAAGAATAAGCTAAGGGAGATCATCGAGCTTCGTTTAAATGAAGTAGGGGACTTGTTCGAAAATGCTGATTTGGGAGAAGACGAGGAAGAAGAATTACCATTAATGGATGAACCGGAACAAGAACCAGAAGAAGACGATGAATTTGATGTGTCTTAAAACGCGTTATAAATAAATGTATGAAAGATGTTGAGCTGGTCAACGTCTACGGGGGGAATCACCCCCCGCTAACCTTTTTCTTATTTGAGGATTTACCTATGGTTGAATTTTTGATTTGTCTTACTGTAGGATTAACTATCGTATATTCATGGCACATATTGGCATTTCTGCTGTGTGTAACGCTTTCAAGTATCATTAATTAAATCGATGAATTGAACTATAGATGATGGTCGTTTTCAAAGAGGATTATCTATGGATCTTTTTGTCTACTTTGCTACTCTGCTGTTTTTGACTATCGTCGCTGGCATTAAATTGATTTTTATATCGATGGTGGTGTTTTTCAAATTTCTAATTGGTACACCTTACGGCTGGGGATGTTTAATCCTGTTTATTCTTTTTAGTTGCTGTAAAAAGGATGCTAAATAATAGTGTAATCTGCCTTTTCTCCTTATGGTTATTAACAGGGGATCTTCTTTGAGGATTCCCGATTAAAAGCCATAAAACACACTCCAGTACAGTGTTTTCATAGTCAGTGATCTATACAACATAAAAACATAACAAGTATAGATTGAGTATTAATCCTCCCGCCCTTCGGGGCGGTTATTTTTCTGGCTTTAAAGAATAATGTAGCATTATGTTCATTATAACCTCATCTTTGTTGTGCAAACCTAACCTAAACTTACTAGGGACTCTTCGGAGTCCCTTTTTTTATGCAACCACTCGAAGTGTAGGTTTCTTATATTGTGTAGGTTTAGTTTCATTTCGCCACTCAGGGAATACATGATCCATCATAACCGCATTAGTCTCATCAATCAGTTTTAAACTCTTTCGTAATGCGGCGTTATCAGCTTTAAGTGATTTAATCTCTGATTCCATCTTAGCCATACTGTAGTGGCACACTGAATTTGGCCACCTGAATAGAGGTGATATCATCGCCTCATAGTCAAAAACAGGTGACATTATGACCGGACGTAACAGACGTAATTTTAGCCCAGAGTTTCGCCTCGAAGCTGCCCAGCTTGTACTCGATCAGCATTACACGGTTGCAGCCGCTGCTACGGCAATGAATGTCGGTAAATCCACGATGGATAAGTGGGTCCGCCAGTTGAAAGAGGAACGAGCGGGAAAATCCCCCACAGCTTCACCAATGACGCCTGAGCAGATTGAAATACGCGAGCTGAAGAAAAGACTTCAACGCGTTGAAATGGAAAGGGATATATTAAAAAAGGCTACCGCGCTCTTGATGTCAGACTCCCTGAACAGTTCTCATTAGTTGAGAAACTCAGGGCGCGGTTTCCTGTTGCCGTTGTATGCAACGTGTTTGGGGTTCATCGCAGCAGCTATAAATACTGGCGGCAGCCAAAGAAGCCTGATGTCGCGCGCGTGTCATTACTCAGTCTTGTTCGTGAAAGCTATCGCGAAAGTAATGGTTCCGCAGGTGCACGTAATATTGCCGCGATGGTCACAACTAAAGGCGTAAAACTGAGGCGCTGGCGAGCAACAAAGCTGATGAAAGAACTTAATCTCATCAGCTGTCAGCAGCCTGGCCATCGATATAAGAAGGCGTCTACGGAACACGTAGAGATCCCCAATTATCTTGAACGCCAGTGTTTGCAGTAACAGAGCCTAATCAGGTCTGGTGTGGCGATGTGACTTATATCTGGACGGGTAAACGTTGGGCTTATTTAGCCGTTGTGCTTGATCTGTTTTCCCGTAAACCGGTTGGCTGGGCGATGTCATTTTTCCCGGACTCTGCACTGACAACGAAAGCGCTGTCCATGGCCTGGGAAGCGCGAGGAAAGCCCGCTAATTTGCTGTATCACTCGGATCAAGGGAGCCACTATACCAGCAGAAATTTCAGACAGTTACTGTGGAGATATCAGATAAAACAAAGCCTGAGTCGCCGGGGAAATTGCTGGGATAACAGCCCGATGGAACGTTTTTTTAGAAGCCTGAAAACGGAGTGGGTACCAGATAATGGATACGCTAATTTTAGCGAAGCCAGCGCAGCGATAACAAACTACATCACGGGATATTACAGCCAGCTCAGACCTCATCAATATAACGGTGGTTTGACGCCGAATGAATCAGAACGATTGTTCTGGAAAAACTCTAAAGCCGTGGCCAATTTTTGTTGACCACTACAGCAGATACACATTGCCTTTAAAGTGGAGGAAACCATCATTACCAATCATGTAGGAGAACATCCATTCACAATCGTTATCCGCTTCCCAGAACGCCACGGTCTCATCGTCAATCAGGTAATGTCCATGTTGCGACGCGCTGCGTAGTTGATGATTGCTTTACCGATGTTCATTGTTGTACCCCCTCGTGTTATTGTGGGTACATGATATTAGGCAAACCTAAACAGGAAATTACGCGCTTATTTAACTTGCACCATGCGACAAAAATCGACGCCGTCCAGCTTGCGGCTAAGGCGCTTGGCAAAGAGTTATCGCTGGTGATGGTTTGATAACAGTTAATGAAAAGTTGTCATTTTTAACAACTGATATAGACTGCCGAATCACCTGCACATAATAACGATTCGATAATGAAAAAATACCAGCAGCTTGCAGAACAATTACGCGAGCAGATTGCGTCGGGTATCTGGCAACCCGGAGATCGTTTGCCTTCGTTGCGTGACCAGGTGGCGCTTTCTGGCATGAGCTTTATGACTGTCAGCCATGCCTATCAGTTGCTCGAAAGTCAGGGATATATTATCGCGCGACCGCAATCGGGTTATTACGTTGCGCCACAGGCAATAAAAATGCCGAAAGCGACAGTCATTCCAGTCACTCGAGATGAAGCAGTCGATATCAACACCTATATTTTTGATATGTTGCAGGCCAGTCGCGATCCGTCGGTAGTTCCGTTTGCCTCGGCCTTTCCCGACCCGCGACTTTTCCCCCTCCAACAACTAAACCGCTCGCTGGCGCAGGTAAGCAAAACCGCCACGGCGATGAGCGTGATTGAAAACTTACCGCCAGGAAACGCAGAACTGCGTCAGGCTATTGCTCGTCGCTATGCCTTACAGGGCATCACTATTTCTCCTGATGAAATTGTCATTACCGCCGGGGCGTTAGAGGCATTAAACCTCAGTTTACAAGCGGTAACGGAACCAGGCGATTGGGTGATAGTAGAGAATCCTTGTTTCTACGGCGCGTTGCAGGCGCTGGAGCGGTTACGGCTGAAGGCGTTATCGGTGGCGACGGACGTTAACGAAGGGATCGACCTTCAGGCGCTGGAACTGGCGTTGCAGGAGTATCCGGTGAAAGCGTGCTGGCTGATGACTAATAGCCAGAATCCGCTCGGTTTTACCTTAACGCCGCAGAAAAAAGAACAACTGGTAGCGTTGCTCAATCAATACAACGTAACGCTGATTGAAGATGACGTTTACAGCGAACTTTATTTTGGACGGGAAAAACCGCTGCCTGCGAAAGCGTGGGATCGCCACGATGGTGTTTTGCATTGCTCTTCGTTTTCGAAATGTCTGGTGCCTGGTTTTCGTATTGGTTGGGTCGCCGCCGGAAAACATGCACGTAAAATTCAACGCTTGCAGTTGATGAGTACGCTTTCCACCAGCTCACCGATGCAGCTTGCACTGGTGGATTACCTTTCCACGCGCCGATACGACGCCCATCTTCGTCGCCTGCGTCGCCAGCTTGCGGAACGTAAACAACGTGCCTGGCAGGCACTGCTGCGTTATCTGTCTGCGGAAGTGAAAATTCATCATAATGACAGCGGTTATTTTCTCTGGCTGGAACTCCCCGCGCCGTTAGATGCGGGCGAATTAAGCCTGGCAGCACTGACGCATCATATCAGTATTGCGCCGGGTAAAATGTTTTCTACCGGTGCAAACTGGTCACGTTTTTTTCGTTTTAATACTGCATGGCAGTGGGGCGAGCGCGAAGAACAGGCGGTTAAACAATTAGGCAAACTTATTCAAGAACGGCTGTAATAGCGTTTAATTTAATTCATCTTAGGTTGGGTAATATGAATTTCGAATAGCAGTCATATTTCCTAACCCCTTGTCTATACTCCAGAAGATAATCTCACAGACGGCATAATGCGCGGTAGCTCACAACCTGATTAAATTTTCTCAGGGGCGAAGGTGTGCCTGCAAGCCGCCGTCTATGGTTAAACAAGGAGATATTTTTACGGCACGGCGGCTGAACAATTAATTACGACAGGAGTAAGACCTTATGAGCAAGACATTTGCCCGCAGCAGCCTGTGTGCGCTCACCATGACAATAATGACCGCTCACGCCGCCGAACCGCCTACCAATTTAGATAAACCGGAAGGGCGACTGGATATTATCGCCTGGCCGGGATACATCGAACGCGGACAAACTGATAAACAATACGACTGGGTAACGCAATTCGAAAAAGAGACAGGCTGCGCGGTGAATGTGAAAACCGCCGCGACTTCTGATGAAATGGTCAGTCTGATGACCAAAGGGGGTTACGATCTGGTTACAGCATCCGGCGATGCCTCGCTGCGCCTGATTATGGGCAAACGCGTGCAGCCGATTAATACCGCATTGATTCCCAACTGGAAAACGCTCGATCCGCGCG
This sequence comes from Escherichia sp. MOD1-EC6300, assembly GCF_002965045.1. NCBI lineage: Bacteria > Pseudomonadati > Pseudomonadota > Gammaproteobacteria > Enterobacterales > Enterobacteriaceae > Escherichia > Escherichia sp. MOD1-EC6300. The sequence goes on from NZ_PTRH01000006.1 coordinate 254,600, forward strand.
TGGTTAAAGGCGACTGGTTTAACGTTAGTGGCAAAGTTTATGGCACACCTTACCAATGGGGGCCGAACCTGTTGATGTACAACACTAAAACCTTCCCGACGCCGCCGGATAGCTGGCAAGTGGTTTTTGTTACGCAGAATCTGCCGGACGGTAAGAGCAATAAAGGCCGCGTTCAGGCTTATGATGGCCCTATTTATATTGCGGATGCTGCGTTGTTCGTTAAAGCCACTCAGCCGCAGTTGGGCATCAGCGATCCGTATCAACTCACCGAAGAACAGTACCAGGCGGTGCTGAAAGTGCTGCGCGATCAACATAGTTTGATCCATCGCTACTGGCATGACACTACCGTGCAAATGAGCGATTTCAAAAACGAGGGTGTGGTTGCTTCCAGTGCATGGCCCTACCAGGCCAACGCCCTGAAAGCCGAAGGCCAGCCTGTCGCTACCGTTTTCCCGAAGGAGGGCGTTACCGGTTGGGCTGACACCACCATGCTACATAGCGAAGCGAAACATCCGGTTTGCGCCTACAAATGGATGAACTGGTCATTAACGCCAAAAGTGCAGGGCGATGTGGCGGCCTGGTTTGGCTCGTTACCGGTAGTGCCGGAAGGGTGTAAAGCCAGTCCGTTATTAGGCGAAAAAGGTTGTGAAACAAACGGTTTTAACTATTTCGATAAAATCGCCTTCTGGAAAACGCCTATAGCAGAAGGGGGCAAGTTTGTTCCTTACAGTCGCTGGACGCAGGATTATATTGCCATTATGGGCGGCCGCTAACTTCGCTGGGGTGTTTTATGACGTACGCAGTGGAGTTTGACAACGTATCGCGACTGTATGGTGATGTGCGCGCGGTAGATGGTGTCAGTATTGCGATAAAAGATGGTGAGTTTTTCTCAATGCTGGGGCCGTCTGGCTCCGGCAAAACCACCTGCCTGCGCCTGATTGCTGGATTCGAACAGCTTTCCGGCGGGACTATATCTATCTTTGGTAAACCCGCCAGCAATCTGCCACCGTGGGAGCGGGACGTGAATACCGTTTTCCAGGACTACGCGCTTTTTCCGCATATGTCGATTCTTGACAACGTGGCCTATGGGCTGATGGTCAAAGGGGTGGATAAAAAACAGCGACACGTAATGGCGCAAGAGGCGCTGGAGAAAGTGGCGCTCGGATTTGTACAGCAACGTAAACCGTCACAACTTTCTGGTGGTCAGCGTCAGCGGGTTGCCATTGCCAGAGCGTTAGTGAATGAACCGCGCGTATTGCTGCTGGATGAACCGCTCGGCGCACTGGATCTTAAGCTGCGTGAGCAGATGCAACTGGAACTGAAAAAACTACAACAGTCTCTTGGCATCACCTTTATTTTCGTCACCCACGATCAGGGCGAGGCATTATCGATGTCCGATCGTGTTGCGGTATTCAATAACGGTCGCATTGAGCAGGTTGATTCACCGCGTGACCTCTATATGCGCCCGCGCACGCCGTTTGTTGCCGGATTCGTCGGGACATCCAACGTTTTTGAGCCGCTAATGGCCGAGAATCTTTGCGGCATGATAGGCAGTTTTGCCCTGAGACCGGAACATATCCGCCTCAACACCCCCGGCGAAGTGCAAGTTAATGGCACGATCCAGGCGGTGCAGTATCAGGGCGCGGCGACCCGTTTTGAACTGAGACTGAATGGCGGTGAAAAACTGCTGGTGAGTCAGGCCAATATGACAGGCGAAGAACTGCCTGCCACGCTCACGCCCGGACAACAGGTGATGGTTTCCTGGTCGCGCGATGTGATGGTGCCGCTGGTTGAGGAGAGGTGAATGGCGATGAACGTATTGCAATCACCTGCGCGCCCAGGATTGGGTAAGGTGTCAGGTTTCTTCTGGCGGAAACCGGGACTGGGGCTGTTTTTGCTGCTGCTTGGTCCGCTGATGTGGTTTGGCATTGTCTATTTTGGTTCACTCCTGACGTTGTTATGGCAGGGCTTTTATACCTTTGACGATTTCACCATGTCGGTAACGCCAGAACTGACGCTGGCGAATATCCGTGCGCTGTTTAATCCGGCGAATTACGACATCATCCTCCGCACGCTAACCATGGCTGTGGCTGTCACTATCACCAGCGCCATTCTGGCTTTTCCGATGGCGTGGTATATGGCGCGCTATACCAGCGGGAAAATGAAAGCGTTCTTCTATATTGCGGTGATGCTGCCAATGTGGGCAAGCTACATTGTTAAAGCTTATGCCTGGACATTATTGCTGGCAAAAGATGGCGTGGCGCAGTGGTTTTTACAACATCTGGGGCTGGAACCACTGCTGACAGCGTTCCTTACATTACCAGCGGTGGGCGGTAACACGTTGTCAACTTCCGGGCTGGGGCGCTTTCTGGTGTTTCTCTATATCTGGCTGCCGTTCATGATCCTGCCGGTGCAGGCGGCGCTTGAGCGTTTGCCGCCGTCATTGTTGCAGGCGTCGGCTGATCTTGGCGCGCGTCCACGGCAAACCTTTCGCTATGTGGTGCTGCCGCTGGCGATCCCGGGTATTGCCGCTGGCTCTATCTTTACCTTTTCACTCACACTGGGCGATTTTATCGTTCCGCAGCTGGTTGGCCCTCCAGGATATTTTATCGGCAATATGGTTTATTCCCAGCAGGGGGCGATTGGCAATATGCCGATGGCTGCGGCATTCACCCTGGTGCCGATTGTTCTCATCGCACTGTACCTGGCGTTCGTGAAACGTCTGGGAGCATTCGATGCACTCTGAACGCGCACCGTTTTTCCTTAAACTGGCGGCCTGGGGCGGCGTGGTTTTCCTTCATTTTCCCATCCTGATTATCGCCGCCTATGCTTTTAATACCGAAGATGCAGCGTTTAGTTTTCCACCGCAAGGCCTGACGCTGCGCTGGTTTAGCGTGGCAGCACAGCGTAGTGATATTCTTGATGCTGTGACACTGTCACTTAAAGTGGCGGCGCTGGCGACATTAATTGCGCTGGTATTAGGGACACTGGCCGCTGCTGCGCTGTGGCGTCGGGACTTTTTCGGTAAAAGCGCCATTTCATTGTTATTGCTGCTGCCCATTGCGCTACCGGGCATTGTCACTGGTCTGGCGCTATTAACTGCTTTTAAAACCATCAATCTGGAGCCGGGATTTTTCACCATCGTGGTCGGTCATGCGACTTTTTGCGTAGTGGTGGTGTTTAACAATGTCATCGCCCGTTTTCGCCGCACCTCCTGGAGTCTGGTTGAGGCGTCAATGGATCTTGGGGCCAATGGCTGGCAAACCTTCCGCTACGTGGTGTTGCCGAATCTCAGTTCGGCGCTTCTGGCAGGAGGAATGCTGGCGTTTGCTTTGTCGTTCGATGAAATCATCGTTACGACTTTTACGGCAGGTCATGAACGAACGTTACCGTTGTGGTTACTCAATCAGCTTGGGCGACCACGTGATGTACCGGTAACCAACGTCGTGGCACTGCTGGTTATGTTGGTAACAACCTTGCCGATCCTGGGAGCCTGGTGGCTAACCCGCGAAGGCGACAATGGTCAATAACCACTGATACAGGAATATGCTATGCAACATAAGTTACTGATTAACGGAGAACTGGTTAGCGGCGAAGGGGAAAAACAGCCTGTCTATAATCCGGCAACGGGGGACGTTTTACTGGAGATTGCCGAGGCATCCGCAGAGCAGGTGGATGCTGCTGTTCGCGCGGCAGATGCAGCATTTGCCGAATGGGGGCAAACCACGCCGAAAGCGCGTGCGGAATGCCTGCTGAAACTGGCCGATGTTATTGAAGAAAATGGTCAGGTTTTTGCCGAACTGGAGTCCCGTAATTGTGGCAAACCGCTGCATAGTGCGTTCAATGATGAAATTCCGGCGATTGTCGATGTCTTTCGCTTTTTCGCCGGGGCGGCGCGCTGCCTCAATGGTCTGGCGGCCGGCGAATACCTTGAAGGTCATACTTCAATGATCCGTCGGGATCCGTTGGGGGTCGTGGCTTCTATCGCACCGTGGAATTATCCGCTGATGATGGCCGCGTGGAAACTGGCTCCGGCGCTGGCGGCAGGGAACTGCGTAGTGCTTAAACCATCAGAAATTACGCCGCTGACAGCGTTGAAGCTGGCTGAACTGGCGAAAGATATCTTCCCGGCTGGCGTGATTAATGTGCTGTTTGGCAGAGGCAAAACAGTGGGCGATCCGCTGACCGGACATCCCAAAGTGCGGATGGTGTCGCTGACGGGCTCTATCGCCACCGGCGAGCACATCATCAGCCATACAGCGCCGTCTATTAAGCGTACTCATATGGAACTTGGTGGCAAAGCGCCAGTGATTGTTTTTGATGATGCTGATATTGAAGCAGTGGTCGAAGGTGTTCGTACTTTTGGCTATTACAATGCCGGACAGGATTGTACTGCGGCTTGTCGGATCTACGCGCAAAAAGGTATTTACGATACGCTGGTGGAAAAACTCGGTGCTGCAGTGGCAACGTTAAAATCTGGTGCGCCGGATGACGAGTCCACAGAGCTTGGACCGTTAAGTTCGCTGGCACATCTCGAACGTGTCAGCAAGGCGGTAGAAGAGGCGAAAGAGACAGGGCACATCAAAGTGATCACCGGTGGTGAAAAGCGCAAGGGTAATGGTTATTACTACGCGCCTACGCTGCTGGCTGGCGCGTTACAGGACGATGCCATCGTGCAAAAAGAGGTATTTGGTCCGGTGGTGAGCGTGACGGCCTTTGACAATGAAGAACAGGTGGTGAACTGGGCGAATGACAGCCAGTACGGACTTGCATCTTCGGTATGGACTAAAGATGTGGGCAGGGCGCATCGTGTCAGCGCACGGCTGCAATATGGTTGTACCTGGGTCAATACCCATTTCATGCTGGTAAGTGAAATGCCGCACGGTGGGCAGAAACTTTCTGGTTACGGCAAGGATATGTCACTTTATGGGCTGGAGGATTACACCGTCGTCCGCCACGTCATGGTTAAGCATTAAGGATAATATTGCAGATCGTAAGAGTATGAGATGATCTTGCGTACTGTCAGAGCACTGATTTCTCTGACAGTACGTGCTGCGTGCAAAATCACTACATCAAATAAACCAGCCAAATCTCATAGAGATAAGAGTAAACAAACCAACAGCAGCAAAGACATTTATCAGTACTACAGTTCTACTGGAAACATTCATTTTTGCCACCTTTTATCATTGCCCCTATGTGTATAGTACGGGTTAAGAAAATCCGCAATAATACTTATTCTGAAGATGGATAAGGGCAAGTTGCTGTTGATGATTTTTTCTCAAACTGGTGAAAAAACTTGATGCACGTCAAAAAATGACGCATATTTGCGCGCGTTTTATTCATCTGGCTGGACGCCCGTACATGTCTCTCTATCAACACATGCTTGTTTTTTATGCGGTTATGGCAGCAATCGCATTTCTTATCACCTGGTTTCTTTCTCACGATAAGAAACGCATCCGTTTCTTAAGCGCCTTTCTGGTGGGGGCAACATGGCCGATGAGTTTCCCGGTGGCGCTGTTGTTTTCACTGTTTTAAATCTTACGCACTGGCTTGACGGCACCACGCAGACTTATATCATTTGGATGAATCGATAAATTTCACAAGTGGCTAAGGAGAAAGTATGTCGCATCTGGATGAAGTCATCGCGCGCGTGGATGCCGCGATTGAAGAGAGCGTCATTGCCCATATGAACGAATTATTAATCGCCCTGAGCGATGACGCGGAGTTAAGTCGGGAAGATCGCTACACCCAGCAGCAGCGTCTGCGCACAGCGATCGCCCATCACGGTCGCAAGCATAAAGAAGATATGGAAGCGCGCCACGAACAGTTAACCAAAGGCGGCACCATCCTCTGATTAAAATGTGCGCCTGGCCACCAGCCAGGCACCAACCACAAGTAAAATTGCGCCACAAATTGGGCCGATCAACGCCCGTAGTGGTACGCCATGACTGCGGAAGATATCCAGCACCAGACCGCCAATTAGCTGGCTGGCGACCAGTACTGCAATAGTTGTCGCCGCTCCCAAATTCTGATATCCGCTGATACTGGCGAAGACAAAAAAAGATCCCAGCAAGCCGGGTATAAGTGTCCACCAGCGTACGCTGGACACCAGTTCGCCAAACCCCGCCATGCCTTGTTTAAACCATAAAATAGAAACAAAGAGCACAATCCCTACCAGTGAGTTCAGCAACATGGCGATGAGAATGGTAGAGGAGGTCTGGGTGATGCGCACCATTAGCGTGTTCTGGACGACCAGACCAATCCCTACGGCAATCAAAAAGGCAAGGGTAAGCGACTGATTCATCAGATTGCGTCCGGTTCACTGCGTTCGTCGAGTTGCAACTGCATAAAGGTCAGATCCAGCCAGCGCCCAAATTTAGTGCCCACCTGCGGCATTTGTGCGGTGATGACAAATCCCAGCGACTGGTGGAGATGCAGCGAAGCCTGATTTTGCGATTCGATCCCGGCGACCATAACATGCTTCCCGCAATCCCGCGCTTCATCAATCAATCGGCTTAACAATTTACGCCCAAGACCTTTGCCCTGATGATCAGGATGGACATAAACCGAATGCTCCACGGTATGGCGAAAACCATCGAAACTACGCCAGTCGCCAAACGAGGCATATCCCGTCACTACGCCATCTTCTTCACTCACCAGCACCGGATAACCTGCTATGGTCCGCGCTTCAAACCAGGCAATGCGGTTATCTGCATCCACCGTTTGGTCATTCCAGATAGCCGCCGTATACAACACGGCGTGGTTATAAATTTCCGCAATGGCAGCACAGTCGGCTTTGCGGGCAAAACGGATGGACATGTCTGGCCTCGATAAAATAATGATAATGACGTTATCAATACTATCGAAAACAGCCCGAAGCAACGGATTCCTCGATGAAATTATTGCGTGTTGCAGAGGGGATGTGACGACTGCAAACAAAACCAATCCTGCGAGCCTGCTACTATTGATGGATTCATGCCAAAAGCACAGGAGAGCATTATGGGGCAACAAAAGCAGCGTAACCGCCGTTGGGTTCTGGCCTCGCGTCCGCATGGCGCGCCGGTTGCGGAGAATTTTCGTCTTGAAGAAGATGATGTCGCCACACCGGGTGAAGGACAGGTATTACTGCGCACAGTTTATTTGTCACTGGACCCGTATATGCGTGGACGTATGAGCGATGAGCCATCTTATTCACCGCCGGTTGACATTGACGGCGTGATGGTCGGCGGTACGGTGAGCCGTGTCGTGGAGTCAAATCATCCTGATTACCAGCCTGGTGACTGGGTGCTGGGCTACAGTGGATGGCAGGACTATGACATATCCAGTGGTGATGATTTGGTGAAACTTGGCGATCATCCGCAAAATCCATCGTGGTCGCTGGGTGTGCTGGGGATGCCAGGCTTTACCGCTTATATGGGCCTGCTGGATATCGGTCAGCCCAAAGAAGGCGAAACGTTGGTGGTAGCTGCAGCGACAGGACCAGTGGGGGCGACGGTGGGGCAAATCGGCAAACTTAAAGGTTGCAGAGTGGTGGGGGTAGCTGGTGGCGCGGAAAAATGCCGCCATGCTACCGAGGTGTTGGGCTTCGATGTCTGCCTTGACCATCACGCGGATGATTTTGCCGAGCAACTGGCGAAAGCGTGCCCAAAAGGTATCGATATTTATTATGAAAACGTTGGCGGTAAGGTATTTGATGCGGTGCTACCGTTACTCAATACATCCGCGCGCATTCCCGTCTGCGGCTTAGTGAGCAGCTATAACGCTACAGAGCTACCACCCGGTCCGGATCGTTTACCCCTGTTGATGGCAACGGTGCTGAAAAAACGCATTCGCTTGCAAGGGTTTATTATTGGTCAGGATTATGGTCACCGTATCCATGAGTTTCAGCAGGAGATGGGACAATGGGTGAAAGAGGGGAAAATTCACTATCGTGAACAAATTACCAACGGTTTGGAGAACGCCCCACAGACGTTTATCGGCCTGCTGAAGGGTAAAAACTTTGGCAAAGTGGTGATCCGCGTGGCGGATGATGATTAAAGATACGACGGCGGCATAAAGCCGCCATAAAAATCCAGGCAAAAAGCTTATTTTCAGCTTTAATTAACTGACCACATCATTATTCTGCTGCTAATAACTACAAAGGTGAGTGGCTTATGATTATTCATTTTAACACACCAGGTGAACGCCTTCTGCTATGCAGGCAGGGTCGGAAAGAAAACACGCGAAGGAAGTAAAATGCCTGGAACGGAAAAAATGAAACATGTCAGTTTGACTATGCAGGTTGAGAACGACCTGAAACATCAACTAAGTATTGGCGCACTAAAACCTGGCGCACGCCTGATTACTAAAAATCTGGCGGAGCAATTAGGTATGAGTATTACACCTGTGCGTGAAGCATTATTACGTCTGGTTTCGGTGAATGCGCTCTCTGTCGCACCAGCGCAAGCATTTACAGTACCGGAAGTGGGGAAAGGTCAATTAGACGAAATCAATCGGATCCGCTACGAACTGGAATTAATGGCAGTTGCTCTGGCTGTAGAAAACCTCTCCTCGCAAGATATAGCGGAACTTCAGAAATTGCTCGATAAATTACAGCAGGCGCAAGAAAAGGGCGACATGGAACAAATCATTAATGCGAACAGGTTATTTCGCTTAGCGATTTATCATCGTTCAAATATGCCCATCCTGTGTGAGATGATTGAGCAACTGTGGGTCAGGATGGGACCTGGTTTACATTATCTTTATGAAGCGATTAATCCAGCGGAATTACAGGATCGTATAGAAAGCTATCATGAACTACTCGCCGCGTTGAAAGTAAAAGACAAAGAGCGATGCAGACATTGTCTTGCTGAAATTATGCAACAAAATGTTGCTATGTTATACCAGCAATATAATCGTTAAATTAAATGCCCGGCAAATACCGGGCATCAATATAATCACTCAAATCGCCACGCAACATTCACGCCGATACCATAATTTCGCCCGGGCGCAGGTTCGTAATATCGCCCGTTTGACTCATTGACAATGACAGAACCAACGTATTCTTTATCGAATAAATTATCGACACGACCAAATAAACCCACACTTAAATTGTGGAAATTGTATTTATACCCGGAGAATAAGCCGACGAGAGTATAAGACGGCGCTTTGGCCGTATTTTCATCATCGGCCATAATATCGCCCATATAACGCGCTTCCGTACCTGCATACCAGCCATCTTCCGGTACATAACCTATCGACGCAAAGCCCATATTACGGGCGATCCCTGGCATCCGGTTACCGTTACAATCATGTTCATTGCACACATTGCTGCGATAGGTCGCATCAAGCCAGGTCCAGGACGCTTTTACGCGAAAATCTCCCGCGAAACGTTGATCCCATGCCAGTTCAGCGCCTTGACGACGGGTCTTTCCGGCATTTTTGTAAGTCGTACGCCCACCGCTACTGTTATCGACAACAATTTCATCATCGGTGTCGGTCTGGAACAATGCGAGACTAAGCAGCCCATTACCAATACGCGTTTTACTGCCGATCTCAATTGTATCGTTGGTGGATGGTTTTAAACCAAAGTTCATACCGCTTTGACCGTCAGCACGATAAGACAGCTCATTAATCGTCGGCGTTTCAAAACCACGCCCGGCTGCCAGATAGATATTCCAGGCATCGGTCATTGCATATTTTAACGATCCGGCTGGTAGCCATTTGTGATAACTGGCATCACCACTGTCATCGCCGTTACCCGGAGTAATGTAATGATCGTTGGAATCAAACCATACGGAGCTGTAGCGCACGCCAGCATCCAGCGACAGTTTTTCGATCAGCTGCCACTGCGTTTGTAAATAAGGATCGACGTTCCACATCAGATTGCGTTCGTCGCGGCGCAACTCACCTTTTTGCCCGTATTCCGGCACGCCGCTATACAGGCGGAAGTTGTTGTAGCCTTTACGGTTTTCACTCATGTTTTCGTAGTTCAGGCCGGTAGTGAACGTGACCGGAACACCCAGTTCGCCACGGTGTGTCCAGCGGCCGTCTATCCCCTGATAATGGCGTTGCAGAGTAATCACGCCGCCCGCATGCGATTGGTTAAGTTGCGGGGCCATTGGGATTGACTGGTACTGGGTCGTTTCTCGTTCTCCGGCATACATCATCACACTCATATCATCCTGCGAACTCAGGCTACGTTCATAGCGCAACCCAGCCTGAGTTTGCTTGATGGTTTTTCGCGTGTCGTACTGTTCAGCGCGTGGCGCTTGTTGCGGATTCGCCTTCCATTCTGCTTCGGTTAGCCCACCTGGGTCATCTGCTTTGATATCCACACTATTGAAAATCAGGCTTAATTTGCTGGCGTCATCAATGCGAACGCCCAGTTTGGCATTGGCTAAATTTTTCTGTGCGCCACTATGATCACGATAGCCGTGGGTCGTAAAACGCGTGGTTGAGACGGTGTAATCAACATCGCCGGGCTGTGTGCCGTCTCCCGTTGCGCCCGTTGCTTTCAGCCCATAGCGCCAGCTGCCAAAACTGCCATAGTAACTACTGGATTCAATGGTTGGTGGCTGTTGCCCGGTCTGGGTGGTGACATTCATTACACCGCCAGACGCGTTGCCATACAGGGCAGAAAAGGGGCCACGCAGCACTTCCACATTTTGTACACTGCTTAAATCGATGTTGGATGTTTGCCCTTGCCCGTCGGGCATTGTGGCGGGAATACCGTCGACATACAGGCGAATACCGCGAATACCGTAAGTGGAGCGGGAGCCAAATCCGCGAATCGACAGCTGTAAATCTTGCGCATAGTTCTGCCGGTTTTGTACCTGCAAACCAGGCACGCCGGTCAGTGATTCGGACAAGTTAATGCGCGGTGTTGCCAGACGCATCTCCTCGCCATCCACCACGCTTACTGCTGCTGGGGTATCCAGTTCTGAAACCACCTGCGGTGCGGCACTGACAATCATAGTCTGTTCATCAGCGGCAAAAACAACGGGGGAAAGGACAAGCAGTGCGGGCAAAACGGTCTGTCGGACGGAAAAAATCTTCATGAAAAAAGCCAGGTTAAGAATGGGAAAACGCCGTCATGGTAATGAAATTGTAAATTTATGGAAAATGAAACGGCACAATACGTTAAGTAATTGAGAAAATTGTAGTCGTAACGGCAAGAAATGCTCCACATTTGAGAAAATAATGATTATCATTCCCATTTATAACAAGAGCGTAACGATGATTACGCTTAGCGAAGCATTGTGAAGCAGCAAAAATATCGGTTCATCAAAGGGAGTCGTCATGCATTTACGTCATCTGTTTTCATCGCGCCTGCGTGGTTCATTACTGTTAGGTTCATTGCTTGTTGCTTCATCATTCAGTACGCAGGCCGCAGAAGAAATGCTGCGTAAAGCGGTAGGTAAAGGTGCCTACGAAATGGCTTATAGCCAGCAAGAAAACGCGCTGTGGCTCGCCACTTCGCAAAGCCGCAAACTGGATAAAGGTGGCGTGGTTTATCGTCTTGATCCGGTCACTCTGGAAGTGACGCAGGCGATCCATAACGATCTCAAGCCGTTTGGTGCCACCATCAATAACACGACTCAGACGTTGTGGTTTGGTAACACCGTAAACAGCGCGGTCACGGCGATAGATGCCAAAACGGGCGAAGTGAAAGGCCGTCTGGTGCTGGATGATCGTAAGCGCACGGAAGAGGTGCGCCCGCTGCAACCGCGTGAGTTGGTAGCTGATGATGCCACGAACACCGTTTACATCAGTGGTATTGGTAAAGAGAGCGTGATTTGGGTCGTTGATGGCGAGAATATCAAACTGAAAACCGCCATCCAGAACACCGGTAAAATGAGTACCGGTCTGGCGCTGGATAGCAAAGGCAAACGTCTTTACACCACTAATGCCGATGGTGAATTGATTACCATCGACACCGCCGACAATAAAATCCTCAGCCGTAAAAAGCTGCTGGATGATGGCAAAGAGCACTTCTTTATCAACATCAGCCTCGATACCGCCAGGCAGCGTGCATTTATCACCGATTCTAAAGCGGCAGAAGTGCTAGTGGTCGATACCCGTAATGGCAATATTCTGGCGAAGGTTGCGGCACCGGAATCACTGGCTGTGCTGTTTAACCCAGCGCGTAATGAAGCCTACGTAACGCATCGTCAGGCAGGTAAAGTCAGTGTGATTGACGCGAAAAGCTATAAAGTGGTGAAAACGTTCGATACGCCGACCCATCCGAACAGCCTGGCGCTGTCTGCCGATGGCAAAACGCTGTATGTCAGTGTGAAACAAAAATCTACTAAACAGCAGGAAGCTACTCAGCCGGACGATGTGATTCGTATTGCGTTGTAATAGATATGGCGAGGGTGAAAACTGAGAGACTTGCCTGACTTTTATCACGCCGCATCCGGCACCCTCGTTTCTAATCTGAATTTGCCCGGCACATAGCCGGGCAATTTTGCAATTAACTCGCCGTCTCTGGCTTAAACACAATTTCCTGTTGTTCTTCATCTTCCTCGACGACTGGCGCAGTGCTGTGAATTTCAGCAACGCGTTTGCGCACACCAAACCAGCCTATAACCAGCAGAATACCGATAATCGGCAGCGCCGCAATGGTATAAGTTCCGTTCGGGTAATCGAACGCCATCAGCACCAGGACGCTCAGCAAAAACAGTAATGTCAGCCAGGAAGTGAAGGGCGCGCCAGGCAGTTTAAAACTGACATCCGCTGCTTTGCCTTCTTTAATCGCTTTACGCAGGCGCATCTGGCAAACAATGATAAACGCCCATGATGCGATGATTCCCAGCGACGCGAAATTCAACACAATTTCAAATACGCGCGACGGCACCAGATAGTTGAGGAATACGCCGACGACATACACAACTAGTGTCGCCAGAATCCCGGCATACGGCACATGCTGACGACTCATTTTCGCCATAAAACTCGGTGCGGAACCGCCCATCGCCATTGAGCGCAGAATACGTCCGGTGCAGTACAGACCTGAGTTCAGGCTGGAGAGGGCAGCGGTCAGCACCACAATGTTCATAATGCTGCCGATGTAAGGCACGCCCAGTTTAGAGAAAAACGTCACGAACGGACTTTGCCCCGCCTGATACGCGCTCCACGGCAATAACATAACCAGCAACACCACGGAGCCGACGTAAAACAGGCCAATACGCCAAATCACACTGTTAATCGCTTTAGGCACCATGGTCTGCGGATCTTTACATTCTCCGGCAGCTGTACCCACCATTTCAATGGAGGCAAAAGCAAACACTACGCCCTGAATCAATACCAGCGCAGGTAGCAAACCATGGGGGAAGAAGCCGCCATTATCGGTGATTAAATGAAAGCCAGTGGTGTTGCCATCCAGCGGCTGACCACTACCGAGGAACACTGTACCCACGACCAAAAAGGTCACAATGGCGAGCACTTTAATAAGCGCAAACCAGAACTCCATCTCCGCAAACCATTTCACACCGATCATATTCATGGTGCCAACGATGGTCAGCGCAGCGAGCGCAAAGACCCACTGCGGCACGCCGCCAAACGCGCCCCAGTAATGCATATACAGAGCGACAGCGGTAATATCAACAATCCCGGTCATCGCCCAGTTGATGAAGTACATCCAGCCAGCAACGTAAGCGGCTTTCTCACCCAAAAACTCACGGGCATAAGAGACAAAACTGCCACTGGAAGGGCGGTGTAGCACCAGCTCACCCAATGCACGCAGAATAAAAAATGAAAACAGGCCGCAGATTAAATAGACCAGTGCCAGTGCTGGCCCCGCCATTTGCAGTCGGGCTCCTGCACCTAAAAACAAGCCGGTGCCAATCGCGCCGCCAATGGCGATCATCTGTACCTGGCGATTGCCCATCGCTTTGTGATACCCCTCTTCGTGGGCATTAAGCCAGCGACGTTTCGCGGCGTGTTGATCTGAAGTGTCGGTGTCGTGTTTACTCATTGCTCTCCCTGATTGCTTTAATGAAAAAGTCATATAAGTTGCCATGAACAATGTTTATTCATCCTGGCGATGATAGTTATCACCATTATTCTTTATGGGTATAAAACTATCGGCGCAGCATCCTACCCGTTATCGATAAACGATGCAAAACATCCCCTTACAATCCTGAAGGGGAATAATACAACTGACGAAAAAATGACAAATCCTTTTGCTGGTTAACCTGTGTACTGTCCTACACTTAATCTTTAAAAGATTGTGAGGGGCATATGATTAAGGTGTATGGCGTACCCGGATGGGGCTCTACAATCAGTGAGCTGATGCTATCACTGGCTGATATTCCTTATCAGTTCGTTGATGTCAGTGGTTTTGACCACGAGGGAACTTCACGCGAGTTATTGAAAACCCTGAACCCGTTGTGTCAGATTCCGACACTGGCGCTGGAAAATGACGAGATTATGACGGAGACAGCGGCGATTGCATTGATGGTTCTCGATCGTCGCCCGGACCTTGCGCCACCGGTTAGGCGCGCCGAACGTCAGCAGTTTCAACGGCTATTGGTCTGGCTGGTTGCTAATGTCTATCCAACATTCACTTTCGCCGATTACCCTGAGCGTTGGGCTCCTGACGCACCCGAACAGTTAAAGAAGAATGTTATTGAATATCGTAAATCGCTTTATATCTGGCTGAATTCACAATTGACCGCTGAACCTTATGCGTTTGGTGAGCAACTAACGCTGGTGGACTGTTATCTTTGCACTATGCGCACATGGGGGCCTGGGCATGAATGGTTTCAGGATAATGCCACGAATATCAGTGCGATCGCTGATGCTGTATGTCAGTTACCGAAATTACAAGAAGTATTAAAAAGGAATGAAATTATTTGAGTGGGATACCAGAATATTATGTTATTTATTATTCAGTAACTTTATCCACAATGATGGACGTAATTAATTAGATTCATGTTATGTTTTTTAATTTATATCACTCTCCCTTTCATTCAGCTTGTCTATTTCATTTCCTCTGAAAAGAAACTAACTATTCACATTGTGCAGATGTTTCAGTTGTTATCACAGGCATTCTATAATCTCAAAATGTCTTTAATAATGGATATGCTCGGAGTTGGAGATGCAATTAATATTAATACAAATAAAAATATCCGGCAGGTATGCTAAAAGGATAAATGGCGTTCTCTGTATTTATTCGCGATTTTCTGTAGGAAAAATATGGAGAGTTTGATGAGTCAGAGCTAAAACAGCAATTGATAAATAAATATGTTGATTTATTCAAGAAAATGGATGTATTTCAAATATTGATTCTTAATATAACCTAATCAATAGATTATCACGTGAGAGCTGCACGTTATTGGAGGGGCAGGGGAAAACACCATTTTGGGAACAATGAATCAGGTACTCTTACCACTGAAGCAAGATCATCCGGGCACCAGGTGGTGTTGCAGTGCTTTGGAAATGGTCCCCTCGGGGGAGTTGTCATTATTTTCTATGCTATTTGCTTATGATATTCATCAGGTGAATTTAATAAATTCCTAATTTGAAATATCCACTATTAAGCCAGTGTTTAACGACGTTAAGATGGCAATGTGCAGATCATGTTATCAGGGTGGGGCGGTAGCGTATATTCCTTATACAAACCATCATTCATTTCAATGATTGTTATTGAATTATTTATTTTTGTGAATAAAAAGACATTATGAATATTGGT
Source organism: Escherichia sp. MOD1-EC6300 (assembly GCF_002965045.1). NCBI lineage: Bacteria > Pseudomonadati > Pseudomonadota > Gammaproteobacteria > Enterobacterales > Enterobacteriaceae > Escherichia > Escherichia sp. MOD1-EC6300. The sequence continues at coordinate 270,273 of NZ_PTRH01000006.1, forward strand.
TTGACTTTGCATATCAGGTTTTTTATTACTCGCTGTAATGTACGAGCCTGTCGTGAATAACGTCGAGAACCCATCCGTTGCGTTTGTGATTATTTTGTTGACTAAACAGACACCCGTTTCTCTGAAGTAAAATCCCAGACTAAATCATCACATAACCATGACATTTTTCTGATATTCCCCGGTAACGCCAGATGTCGACTCGCTTATCTCATCCGTCCGACATGTTGTACATGCAATATGTGCGGATTATTATTCATTTTCACGGAGGTTGCTATGTCAACCGGATTACGTTTCACGCTGGAAGTGGACGGCCTGCCACCGGACGCGTTTGCGGTGGTTTCCTTTCATCTCACCCAGTCACTCTCTTCACTTTTTTCCCTCGACCTTTCTCTGGTCAGTCAGCAGTTTCTTTCCCTTGAATTTCCGCAGATCCTCGACAAAATGGCCTACCTGACGGTATGGCAGGGCGATGACGTACAGCGCCGGGTAAAAGGTGTGGTGACCTGGTTTGAACTGGGGGAGAACGACAAAAACCAGATGCTGTACAGCATGAAGGTGTGCCCACCGCTGTGGCGCACAGGGCTGCGCCAGAACTTCCGTATCTTCCAGAATGAGGACATCGAAAGCATACTCGC
>NZ_PTRH01000070.1:0-394 GCF_002965045.1 Escherichia sp. MOD1-EC6300
CAGGACTGATACAGGATACAACTCTGGCAATGGTATCGTGAACAGGAATACCATTTTCAAAATCACCATATTGCTTCAAAAAATCGAGATGAGTTTCCCCAAAATCCTCTATATCTTCCCAATCTTCTGCACCAGAAATAACGGCACAAATAGTCAACAGTAGAATATCTGACAATTTATGATCCACTTTCCAGGCTTGTCTGTAATCGGGGGTAATAGAAATATGTTCCATCAATTTTTTAAGTTCCATTTTGTTCTCCTTAATTATGTAAGGAGTATTTGATCATGTATAAGCAATAAAAAACAGCTTCAGGTAATGAGGAATATCTCAATTTTTAAACATAAAATGCGAATTGTTTAGTACAAAAAAGCAGCGTTACGTGATCTTTCCCTG
>NZ_PTRH01000071.1:0-393 GCF_002965045.1 Escherichia sp. MOD1-EC6300
CTTTGCAGTGCTCACACAGATTGTCTGATGAAAATGAGCAGTAAAACCTCTACAGGCTTGTAGCTCAGGTGGTTAGAGCGCACCCCTGATAAGGGTGAGGTCGGTGGTTCAAGTCCACTCAGGCCTACCAAATTTGCACCGCAAATTTGAAGAGGTTTTAACTACATGTTATGGGGCTATAGCTCAGCTGGGAGAGCGCCTGCTTTGCACGCAGGAGGTCTGCGGTTCGATCCCGCATAGCTCCACCATCTCTGTAGTGATTAAATAAAAAATACTTCAGAGTGTACCTGCAAAGGTTCACTGCGAAGTTTTGCTCTTTAAAAATCTGGATCAAGCTGAAAATTGAAACACTGAACAACGAAAGTTGTTCGTGAGTCTCTCAAATTTTCGCAA
>NZ_PTRH01000072.1:0-370 GCF_002965045.1 Escherichia sp. MOD1-EC6300
GTCAGGTGCTGCACCGCTGGCGGCGTGACACCATTCACCGTGCCGCTCTGGTCGCCGTCAAAGTGCGCCCCGTTATCCACGATGGCTTCTTTTTCCGGTACATGCTGCACGGCAGTGATGGCATACGTGCCGTCATCGTTCTCACGGATACTCACACAGCGGAACAGGCGCTGGCGCAGCGTCGGCAGCTTCAGCCCCCACACGCTGTATTCAGCAACACCGTCAGGAACACGGCTCACTTTCACCTTCACGCCGTCGGTGACGGACTGAACCTCCACGCTGATCGGATTGCCACTTCCGTCAACCAGGCTTATCAGCGTGGTACCGGAGGATGGCAGCGTGATTTCACGGTCGAGCGTCAGCGTCCGGG
>NZ_PTRH01000073.1:0-353 GCF_002965045.1 Escherichia sp. MOD1-EC6300
GTCCCGCGTGTACTCGACCAGCGGCGTTCCGCCCAGCTTCATCCCCGCAAGATAACCGCTGCCATACGTCAGCCACTCCACCGGCGGCAGACCGTCCGGCTCCTGACGGGTCGCCAGCCCCTGTTCGCTGTACGCGTGCCCCGTCTCATGCTCCCACAGCATCTCCCCCGTCTCCGGGTTCTCCACCGTCTGCCGTTCGCCCGTCAGGCGGCCCTTATCGTCATAGCCGTAGTGGACCGCCACACGGTGGCCTTCACTGGTATGGCTGAGGGTGGTTAACCACCCGTGCTCATCATACTGCCACTGCTCTGCCGCTTCGCCGTTCACCGTCCGGTGCGTGATGCGGTCCGACG
>NZ_PTRH01000074.1:0-324 GCF_002965045.1 Escherichia sp. MOD1-EC6300
TGCGAAGGTGGCGGAATTGGTAGACGCGCTAGCTTCAGGTGTTAGTGTCCTTACGGACGTGGGGGTTCAAGTCCCCCCCCTCGCACCAAAAACCACGTTGATATTGCTCGCACTGGGCGAAGGTGGCGGAATTGGTAGACGCGCTAGCTTCAGGTGTTAGTGTTCTTACGGACGTGGGGGTTCAAGTCCCCCCCCTCGCACCAAACGAGGCGATATCAAAAAAGTAAGATGACTGTGCGAAGGTGGCGGAATTGGTAGACGCGCTAGCTTCAGGTGTTAGTGTCCTTACGGACGTGGGGGTTCAAGTCCCCCCCCTCGCACCAA
>NZ_PTRH01000075.1:0-322 GCF_002965045.1 Escherichia sp. MOD1-EC6300
AGTGGCTGACGTATGGCAGCGGTTATCTTGCGGGGATGAAGCTGGGCGGAACGCCGCTGGTCGAGTACACGCGGGACAGGCTGCACCGTGAGACGGTGCGCAGCTTCGGCAGCATGGCAGGCAGTAATGCCGCATATGAACTGACCAGCACATACACCCTCACAGGCCAGCTCCGGAGCAGGCACCTGAACCTTCCGCAGCTTGACCGTGAGTATACGTGGAATGATAACGGGCAACTGGTGCGTATCAGCGGCCCGCAGGAGAGCCGGGAGTACCGTTACAGCGACACGGGAAGGCTGACGGGCGTCCACACCACGGCAGC
>NZ_PTRH01000076.1:0-319 GCF_002965045.1 Escherichia sp. MOD1-EC6300
AGTGGCTGACGTATGGCAGCGGTTATCTTGCGGGGATGAAGCTGGGCGGAACGCCGCTGGTCGAGTACACGCGGGACCGGCTGCACCGTGAGACGGCCCGCAGCTTCGGCGGGGCGGGCAGTACAGCGGGGTACGAACAGGTCACGGCGTACACCCTCACAGGGCAGCTACAGAGCAGGCACCTGAACCTGCCGCAGCTTGACCGTGAGTATACGTGGAACGATAACGGGCAACTGGTGCGCATCAGCGGCCCGCAGGAGAGCCGGGAGTACCGTTACAGCGACACGGGAAGGCTGACGGGCGTCCACACCACGGCAGC
>NZ_PTRH01000077.1:0-299 GCF_002965045.1 Escherichia sp. MOD1-EC6300
TGGTGGGTCGTGCAGGATTCGAACCTGCGACCAATTGATTAAAAGTCAACTGCTCTACCAACTGAGCTAACGACCCATACGGGTGTTACCTGAATGATTTCTACTCGGGACCAATCTTTAATATTGGTGGATCGTGCAGGATGACTCGCTTCGCTCGCCCTACGGGCCGTTGCTGGCGCAACGTTATCCTTCACGCTTAACATCTGAGTTTGATGTTAAAACTGGTGGGTCGTGCAGGATTCGAACCTGCGACCAATTGATTAAAAGTCAACTGCTCTACCAACTGAGCTAACGACCCG
>NZ_PTRH01000078.1:0-286 GCF_002965045.1 Escherichia sp. MOD1-EC6300
CCAGCGGGTCGTAAAGATAGCGACTTTCGACCAGCGGCTCTGCATATTGTGTCCGCGTGTAGTGCACCAGCCGGTGCTGACTGTCGTAATGGTACCGGTGAGTCCGCTCATCATCCGTGCGGATAACCCCTTCCGGGATGAGGTCGGTTTTCTCCGTCAGCCTGCCGTGACGGTCATACCGGTAAAGATAGTGCGCGTCACGTGTTATACGATTATCCGGCCATATGCAGAGGGTGCTGTCCGGGTGCAGCTCCGGGTCAGGCAGGCGGTTACCTGCCGGGTCCGT